>NZ_JBQKUH010000029.1:0-54525 GCF_054968485.1 Leisingera sp. G5_S3_59_S7 | reverse complement strand
GGAGGACCTCGTTTTGGCCAACGCGGTCAGCGGCCGCGTGTCCAGCGGGACTGGGATTCAAACAGCGGCGATTTGACCGCCAATGCTACCAAACCATAGATCAAAAACCCGCCCGGATCCGCTGCCAGCAGCTTTAGAACCGCCCCGCGGCCCGGCGGCTGCTTGTCGTCATTGCGCAGCAGCTGCGGAAACCGGGCGGCCACTTCCGTGACCCCGGCGTTCTGCCGCCGCCGCACCCGCACCAGGTTGCGGAACCCTTCCACCATTGGCCAGCTGTAGCCTGCCGCCACCTGCACCTGTTCCGCCGGGGCAAAACTCAGCCGGGCAAAGATGTCGTCGGCGATGATATCCGGCCAATCGCCCCAGCGCGCCCGCCCGGCGCGGGTCATGGCAAACACGCCGAACCCCGGCACCCCGCGGGTGAAGAACGGCAGCCGCACCCACAGCCGCGCATAGGCCCGGGTCACCGCGCTGCGGGCAGGGGCCACCTGCGGGCGGCCGCTGGCATAGCGCGGCGCGCCGTCCGCCAGGGCCTCAGCCAGCTGCGCGATCAGCGCGGGCGAGACCACTACGTCGGCGTCGAGATAGATCAGGATATCCCCGTGCGCCGCCGCATCGCCGGCGGTCAATGCGCGCAACTTGCCACCTTCCGGCAACTCCATCACCGCAAGCGTCCAGCCCGGCGGAGGCGCAAACGCCCGGGCCAGCGCCGCAGTCTCGTCAGTGCAGCCGTTGGCCAGCACCAGCACTTCGCCCGTCATGCCCGCAGGCAGCGGCTTGGAGGCGAACACCGCCTCCAGGCACGCCCCGATATAGCCTGCCTCGTTATGGGCCGGGATCAGCACCGACACCCGCGGGCTCATTTCACCGCCTCCAGCGCGTCCCAGCGCGGGTTATCGTCGCTAAGAGTGCGCAACGCCCCCCAGCTGCCCCATTTGCCGGGCGCGCCCACATCGGCGTAGGCAGTGAACAGCGCGCCCCCAAGCGCACGCCAGCCCGCCAGCAGCTCGGCGTAGAGGGCGCCCATTTCGGGCGTGTAATTGAAGTGGGTGAAAAAGCCGGTCAGCGCGCCATCCTCCACCATCGGCCCGATCCCGACCACATGGCTGCCGCCCTCATACATGATTAGTTCCAAACCGTGCTTTTGCGCAACATCTGCGTGATACGGCAGCACCCGGCCCAGGAGATCCGCCAGCGTGTCGGCGCTGTTGCCCGAGATCAGCCCGTCGCGCAGCTCCGCTCCGGCCTGGGCTGAGGCCGCATCATATTGGTGGCCCTCGATGAAACCCTCCGCGGCGGCACCGTTCAACCCGCGCTCCGCCGCAACGGCCCGGGCCTGATCCCGGCTGGCGTCAATCCAGGCGCGGACCTGCCCGGCCCGGTCCTCAAGCCCCAGGATGCCGCCGAAATAGCCGGTTACCGCATATGCATCGAAATAGGCCGCTGGCGCCATCCGGTCCGCCCGCTCTGCCTTCCACAGCGGTGCGGTCAGCACTTGCTCCTCCAGCCCCAGCCAGCCGGTCTGCGAGGAGATCACCCGCACCAGCCGCCCGCTGTCCGCCCCGAAAACCTCTGTCCAGATCTGAGCAACTTCCGCGGCGCGGCCGCCGTAGAACTGCATCCACAGGCCCTCCCCGCCCCAGCGCGCCTGTGCCTGCGCATCGGCCCAGGCGGCCTGCTGGAACTGCCAGTTCCAGACCTCGTTGGAATATTCGACATAGGCGCGCAGATCCTCGTCCAGGCCCTGTTCCACCAGCCGGGCAAACTGCCGGACATAGGTGTCATCGGCCATGTGGGGCATGTTGAACCAGGGATCGGCACCCAGCGTGCTGGCCAGCGCCAGCATCACTTCAACGGGCACGCCCTTCAGAGCCCAGGTGTAGTCCTGCGGCAGGGGGCGGTCCTCCCAGCCGGTCTGGGTTGAGTCGTTGGTCGCCATCCAGTCCATGAACCGCAGCGCGGCGAAGCCCTCCAGCCGCTCCAGCCACAGCGGATTGAACAGGGCGCCGCTTTCAAAGGCAGACAGATGCTCTTCCTTCACCACGGTGATATTGCGCACATAGCCGCCATCCCGGCCCATGCGCTGGATGCGGATCTCAACCGGGCCAGGGCCGGGCGTGTAATCAAACCGGACCTCGTCCTTGCCATAGCGGACATTTTCCGCGCGGCCTGTGACTTCGATGATGCCCTCGCCCTCAAACCGCAGCACATAACGCCCCTTCAAGGATACCGCCTCCTCCGGCAGGTCGGTCAGGATCACCGTGCCGATGGAGCCCAGCTCCGGCGGGATCGCAGTGGGCCAACCGTCCGGGTCCAGATAGCCTGCGGCCTGCAGGTCGCCATGATCCGCGCCGCCCCAGCGCCCGGGCAGATGGCCGATCCAGGGGCGTGCGGTCTTGAAATGGTCCAGGAAGGGCGCCTGGGTGCTCCAGTCGGCAATGCCCGCCAGGTTGATGGCAACGGGCTGGCGCGCGTGTTTACCTGTCAGTTCCGGCACGTCTTCCAGCAAGTCCGTATTAAGTACGGGCAACACCGGATCCTGCGGCAATGCTGCCGGGTCCGCGGGCAGGGCAGCCGTGCGCACACCGCCCCCTTGGGCCGCGGCCCAGGCAATATCCTGCAGCCGTGCTGCCAGCTCTGGCGGCGGCGCGGGATAGGGTTTGCCCCAGCGGTCCTGGAGCCGGTGCGGCAGGCCCGCGGGGCGTTCCCCGGTCAGCACCGCGTATTGCAGCAGCGCCAAATAGTAAAAACCGGTGGCGTTGGGGTGAATGTCATCGGCAAAGACATCGCGGATGCTGGCAAGCCCCGGCATCGTGCCTGCCTTGATCGCCTCGTCCAGCCGCGCCATCGCCTGGCCCGCGGGCAGCAGCTTCACATCGCCGCCGGTTGCAGCATTGACCTCATCCACCACCGCCTGCCAGCGCGGCAGATCCTGTTCCAGCCGCACCCGCCACGGCACATCCGCCCCGTCGTCAAAGGGCACCTCGGCGCCGGTGCCGCTGTTCAGGCTGTGCCAGGTTTCCTGCAGGTAGAAGTCCACATCCGGGTTCGCCGCGTGCGCCAGTTCATAAAACCGCGTCACGGCGCCTTTGGTATCACTCCACTTCAAATGATTGGCCAGGGGTATGGCTTCGGTCACGATCACCGCGTCCGCAGGCTGCCGCAGCCTTTCACGTGAATCAACGCCCTCCGCGGTGGCACTGTGCTGCCAGTTGTAGCTGAGCGGCGCGCCATTGATGATCTGCGCCTCCACCGTCGTCTCTGCGCGGGTATCCAGCAGCTGCTCCAGCATCTGCGGATTGTCCGGCCCGAACAGCGAATGGCCGACCATCACAACAGAGGTGATCAGCGCGTCCAAGTTCATGCCGCTGCTCTCTCCGCGGCCAGACCGGTACGGGGCAGGTTGAGCACAACCTGCCAGACGATCTGCTGCACCTTGGCCGCGGCCTCAGCGCTAAAGGCCTCTGCCGGGCTGCCATCGGCACGGGTCAGCTCATGCGGCAGCCCAACGGGCGAGCGCTGGTACAGAACCGCAAAATGGGTCAGCGCCACCACATAGGCGCCCAGGTCGTTGATATGGATTGTGTCCAGTTGCCCGTCAGCAGTGCGGGCAAACAGCGATTCACGTGAAGCCAGGCCCGGGATCTCCCCTGCCTCCGCCGCCCGCGCCACCGCTGCCAGCACCTGACCGCCGGGGATCAGATAAAATGGCTGTTGCGGGTTGCGGCGGCTGTCCGGCCCCAGCAGCTTGCCGACCCAAAGCGCCTCCAGATCACCGTCAATCCGCTCCAGCCAGCCATCGGGATCATCCAGCCGGTGCCAGGTCTCATAAATGTAAAGGCGGGAGTGCGGAACAGCCTCCCGCGCCAGATCCGCCCATTTTTCAAGGTACTTGGCCGCGTCGAAATACTTGATTGCGTCGCGCAGCTCGACCATTTCGGTCAGTACCACAGCGCCGTAGTCGCCCGACCCGATGGCCTCCTTCGCATCGCGGAAGGCAGGCGCGCGGTTGGCCGTTTTGAAATCGAGGATGTCTTCCTCCGGCTCCCAATGCGCGCGGAGAGAGGTGCCGGACCCCAGCTGGCTGTTGTAGTCATGCCCCTGTGGTGCGATCTGTGCCAGCATATGCGGCATGTCCGGCCCGACCAGCGAATGACCCAGGTGAAACACCTTCAGCGGCCCCTCCGGCGGGGTCAGCGGCGGCGGCACCGGCACGCTGCGGCTGCGGGTCGCAAATACCATCAGCCCCAGCGTGGCGGCTGCGGCTCCCAAAGCCAGAAATCCGCGCCGCCCCATCATCCGCGCCCCCGGATTTCCGCTGTGGTCATGATCAGCCCGGCCCCGATCGCGAACCGCCCGCCAACCGCGTCGCCGCGTGCAAACGGCGGCCGGTCGGCGGTGAAAAACGCCAGATACGCGCCCGCCGCCAGATCGAATTCCAGCTCCATCCCGTCAAAACCGTAGAACGCCCGGCTCAGCGTGTACTGGGCCTTATAGGCGGCTTCCTTGGCTGAGAAGATTACCTTGGCCATTTGCCCCGGATTGTCCTGGCCGTTCAGCCAAGCCTGCTCCCGGCCGGAGCAGATTGCGGGCAGCAGCTCGTCCTTCAGCGGCGTGTCTTCCTCCACGTCGATGCCCAAGGCCCGTATTTCGCCCTCGTGCGCCAGCACCGCCATGGCGCAGCTTTTCGTGTGGGTGATCGAGCCGACCACACCAACAGGCCAGACCGGCGCCCGGTCGCTGCCGACCTGCACCGGGGCAGGGGGCATCTGCAGCTGCCGCATCGCCTGATGCACCGCGGACCGCCCGGCGGCGAACTCGTTGCGCCGCTTCTCGACCGCATTGGTCGACAGCCCCGCGGCTTCGGCCGCCAGGGGCGCGGGGGGCGCGCCCAGCGGATCCGCCCCGGCCAGCGCCACATCGGCGGCAAAAAGCGGCCGGACCAGGGCCAGCCGCTCTGCCAGTTTGCTGTTGGTCTCTGTCATCCAGCCCTTGCCCTGCGGTTTGCCCGCATGGCCCGCCGTTTCGACATGGTGTCGGCGCGGTCCGGACCTGCGGTTTCCTGCGGCTGTTTTTCCGTATTTGCCGGGGTGCCTGCAAGCCCTTCGATATGCGCCGCGAGCCCCGCCAGCGTCGGGAAGCGGAAGATATCGGTGATCGACAGCGCCGCCGTGCCCAGTTCCGCGCGCAGCTCCCGGTGCGCCTGCACCGCCAGCAGAGAATGGCCGCCAAGAGCAAAGAAGTTGTCCTGCGCGCCGATGCCGCTGACGCCCAGGATGCGGCTCCAGACCGTAGCGATCCTGGCCTGTGCGCCTGCATCGAGCGGCACCGCCGGGGCGGCTGCAGCGTGCGCAGGCTGCGGGTTCGGCAGCGCCTTGCGGTCGATTTTCTTGTTCGGCGTCAGCGGGAAAGCCTCCAGTGTGACGATATGCGCAGGCACCATGACTCCGGCCAGCCGGTCCGCCAGTGCCTTCTTCAGGGCTTCTTCCCGCACCAGGGCTGAGGCAGTGATGTAGCCCGTCAGTTGCTCCGCCCCTGCCGCGCCGCGCGGCACCACCACGGCGCCGGTCACACCGGGTTGCGACGCCAGCGCGGCTTCGATCTCACCCAGCTCGATCCTCTGGCCGCGGATCTTCACCTGATGGTCGGTGCGGCCCAGGAACATCAGGCTGCCATCCTCCGTCCAGCGAACCAGATCGCCGGTGCGGTAAAGGGGCGTTGCTGCGAACGCGGCGTTAACGAAGCGTTCAGACGTCAGCTCCGGCCGCTGCCAGTAGCCCGCGGTGACACCCGCACCGCCAATATACAATTCACCGGGCGCTCCCGCGGGGACGGGCGATTGCTTTTCGTCCAGCACGTAGACCTGCGTGTTGGAAATCGGCGTGCCGATCCCGGCTGTCCCTGCGGGGACACCGCTGATTGTCTCCACCGCCGACCAGATCGTCGTTTCGGTCGGACCGTACATGTTGTGGATACTGGCCCGCGTGGCTTCGCGCAGCGCCTGCACCAGATCGCCCGGCAGCGCCTCGCCGCCCACCAGCAGGTGCTGCAGCTGCGCAAGGCAGGCGCTGGCGTCAGCGTCCGCGGCAATCATCCGCGCCATCGACGGTGTGCACTGCATATGGCTGACCCGGTGCCGCACGATTTGCGCCGCCAGGGAGAAGTCGTCCGACGCCAGCTCTCGCGGCGCATTCGACAGGCGCAGCACCTCGGCCAAGGGTTTCAGCCCCTCCAGAACCACCTCCGGGGCGATGCCGTAATCGATCAGGCAGGCAACCTCATCCACGCCGATACGCTTCAGCTGTTCGACCCGCTGGCAAGCGTCCCCGATGGTGCCGAACAACCCGGAGTCCTCGAAATAGCGCTCAAAGGCGAAGTCGAGGATCGCCTCCAGCTCCTCCTCCGACAGCATCCCCAGATCCATCTCGAAGGGGTTGTTCACACCCTCCGGTTTCTTGAAGGCGGGGAAGGCCCAGGCGTATTGCTTGATCAGCCCGGCGGCAGAGCGCAGGTAGTCCTTCATCGGCTCCCGCGCCACCCGGCGGGCTTCCTCGCGGGTGCCGGCCAGATAGCTGTGCAGCATCAGCGTGACTTTGAAATCCGCGGGGTCATGGCCCGCCTCGCGCAGGGCGTCGTGGTAGATGCGGATCTTGCCCGCGACCTCCTCGATGCTCTGGCCCAGCAGGTGAGTCAGCACGTTTGCCCCGATCGAACCCGCCTCGCGCCAGGTTTCCGGGTTGCCTGCGGTGGTAACCCAGACCGGCAGCTCCTTGGAGACCGGGCGGGGCTGGGTCAGGACACTGTGCTCGCCGCCGTCCTTGCGCGGAAAGGCAACCTCCTCGCCGCGCCACAGCTTGCGCACGGTTTCAATGGCGTCAAACATTGCGGGCTTGTTCGCGGGCGGCGTGTTTTCTGGCCGCAGGATGAAATCGTCCGGCTGCCAGCCGGAAGCAAAGCCGATCCCGGCGCGCCCTGCGGTCAGGTTGTCGATCACCGCCCATTCCTCTGCAATCCGCGCCGGATGGTGCAGCGGCGCCACGCAGGAGCCGGACCGCACGCCGATGTTCTGCGTCACCGCTGCAACTGCGGCGCCGGTCACAGAAGGGTTCGGGTAGGGGCCGCCAAAGGCATGGAAGTGCCGCTCCGGCGTCCAGACTGCGTTGAACCCGTGCTGGTCTGCGAATTTGGCGCCTTCCAGCAGCAGATGATATTTCTGCGGTCCGGGCCCGTCGTCATTGCCCCAATAGAACAGGTTGAAATCCATCTTGCGGCCGCTGAGCGCCACCGGCCCCTTCGACAGCTCCAGCCGGCTTTCGTCACTCGACAGCACCAGCTTCAGCCCGCGCGAGAGCGTCCAGAACAGCTCCAGCACCGAGATGTCAAAGCTGAGGCTGGTGACCGCCAGCCAGGCATCGCCTTCCTGAAACGGGATGCGGGTGTCCATGCCGGTGAAAAAGTTCGAAACGTTGGCGTGGGTGACCATCACCCCCTTGGGCAGTCCGGTGGAGCCGGAGGTATAGATCAGGTAAGCCAGATCGCTGCCGGTGGCGCCGCCGTCAACGTTCTCTGTATCTGTCCCGGCAGAGACAGTTTCGATTTCCAGCACCGGCGCGTCCGAGGCTGGCAAACTGTCCGCCAGCGAACTTTGCGTCACGATCAACTTTGCCTGGCTGTCCTTGATGTAATGCGCAATCCGCTCGGCGGGGTAGGCGGGATCCAGCGGCACATAGGCGCCGCCGGCCTTCATCACCCCCAGCGCGGCAACCACCAGTTCCGGCGCGCGGCGGATGTGGATACCGACATGCACACCGGGTTTTACGTTCATTTCACGCAAGCGGCGGGCCACGGCATTGGCGCGGGCGTTGACGTCTGAATATGTGTAGCTTTGGTCCTCGAACACCAGCGCGGTGGCGTCCGGGGTTTTTGCGGCCTGTGCCTCAAATGCGGCGTGGATGGTCAGATCCGCAGGGAAGTCCGTTGCGGTTTGGTTCCAATCCTCCAGCAGCAGCTTGCGTTCTGCATCCGGCAGACTTGGCAGCTCTGCCACAGGGCGGCTGCCGTCCTCTGCAATGGTGCTCAGCACCAGTTCCAGCCGGGCGGCGAGCAGCGCTGCGGCGCCGGGTGTCAGGGCGGCTTTATCGCAGTGCAGCGCCATGATGCCACCGGTCAGGGAAACAGTGGCAGCGCAGCCCTCAACCGCGGCGTCGCGGCCCAGCATCAGGCCGAGGCCGGGAACCTCCAGCGCCGAAATCTCCGGTGCGCGGGCCACCAGATCTTCGGCAAAGCCGCCGGATTTCCGCGCTCTGCCAATCTCTTGCGCGGCACGCTCGACAGTGGCCGCGACGCTGTCCCGCCGCCGGACCTGCAAGGGCACCCAAGATGAGATCAACCCCGGCAGCGCCTCCATCCCCTCCACAGACAGCGCCACATCGCCGGTTTCCGCGCCGCTGCTGAGCAGGGCAAAGGCAAGCGCGGCAGCGGCGGCTTGCTCTTCGCTGAGACCCGCAGGCAGGGCGACGTCCCGGCGGCTGAAGCCGCTGCCGCCCGCATCAGACGCCAGCGGCATCCGCACCGGCTGCATCGCTGCAAGCCGCTGGCGCCAATGGTCTTCAACTCCTTGGACCGCGGCGAGGCGGGTGGTGAGCGCCCCGGCCTCTGCTGCGGTCAGGGAGGGAACCTTGTAACCGGCTGCGGCCAGTTTGGACACGTCCAGCGGCCGGCCCGAGGGTGCGGTCAAGCGCGAGAGCGTGAGGGCGCCGTCGGCGGTTGCAACTTTAATGCTAGCTTTACTGCGCTCGAGCACGGTGCCCGGCTCGCCGCTGCCCTCCGCAATCTCCGCACCGCCGGCCAGCACAACGGCCCCGCCGATCCGCAGCTTGGCGGCGCACATCGGGTTCCAGTAGCCGCCGGTGTCCAGCGCCCGCACCAGCCGGGCGAGTTCAGCCGCAGGGCGGTTGAGATCGAGCATCCCGCCGGCTGCCGGTCGGTCGGATTTCCGGAACAGGCGGCGCTGGCTCAAGTCTTGTTTCTGCCGGTTCAATTCCCCGGTTTCCAGCTGGGTGACAACCTCGCCAAAGCTGTCCATCGCCGCCGCGTAGCATTTAGAGTTAAGGCTGAAGGCGGTCTCATCCCCCGCCACATCAAACATCCGCTGGGCCAGAATATCGCCCTCGTCCACGCCGCCCTCGATAAGGTGCCAAGTGATGCCGTGCTGCGCCTCGCCGTTGATCAGCGCCCAGTTCGGGGTATTGAGGCCCGCGTAGTGGGGCAGGGGGCCGTCGTGGAAATTGACCGCGCCCTTGGCGGCCAGGGCCAAGACCTCATCGGGGATCACGGTGAGGTTGGCAATCGACAGCAGCCAGTCAAAGCCACCAGTCAGGTCTGCGGGTTTTTCCAGCAGCGTCAGCCCCTTGTCCGCGGCCCAGGCACGGATATCGGCGTCCTGAGAGACCACCGCCCGGATCTGGTGGCCGCGGGCCAGCAGCGCATCGGCGCAGCCGATCAGAAGGGATTCATTGCCGATCAGGGCACAGGTGAATGCGGTCATTTCTGCTCCTTTGCAAACGGAGAAGGGGTGCGCGTTTCCGAAGATGGTGTGCGGCGCGGCGCAAAGAGCGCACGCAGGCTGTGCAGGCAGAGATCGCGCAGGAACTGCGGCGGATCCGCCTGCGGCTTTTTCTGGATCAGGCGGCGCAGGCCATAGATCAGGCTGCCGCTGATGCGGGCCAGCGTGGCGGCGGCGGCATAGGCGCGGCCGTGGTTTTTGACAAAGTAGTGCAGGCGCGAGTCGAACCAGTAGTGCGGCGTGCGCCGCCAGCCCTTCATGCCGGTGGAGGCAGAGCCGATGTGCGCCACTTCGCTGGCCGGCACATAGTGGGTGCGCCAGCCCTCGCGGGCGGCCCGGCGGCAGAGGTCGGTTTCCTCGAAGTAGAGGAAAAAGGTCTCGTCAAAGCCGCCCACGGCCTCGATCACCTCGCGGCGGATCATCAGGCTGGCGCCGGCGGTCCAGTCGACCTGCACCTCGCCCTGCGGCATCTCCATCGCCACGACCCAGGGCCTCAGGAGGCGGGTAAAGACGCCCGTGCGCACGCTGGCCTCGAATTCCCCGGCGATGGAGGGGAAGCGGAAGGCGGTGCGGTGCGGTTCGCCATCGGTGCCGCGCACGTAGGACCCGGCAAGCCCTGCGCCGGGATGCTCCAGCAGGAAGTCGCGCAGGGTGCGGATGGTTTCTCCCTGCACAAAGGCGTCGGAGTTCAGCAGGTAATAGAACTCCGGCGCGCTGCCGTCCGCGAGGCCCGCCTGGATGCCGATGTTCATCCCTGCGCCAAAGCCGCCGTTGACCGGCGAGGCCAGCAGCCGCAGCCGCCCGCTGTCCAGCCAGCCGCGGGCCTCTGCCCCGGCGCGGATCTGGTCAAAGGAGCCGTCGCCGGAGCCGTTGTCGATGATCAGCAGCTCGCCCGGCAGCTCTTCCATCTCGTGCAGCGCCGCTTCTGCCGCCTGCAAGGTCATCTCCGGCGTGCGGTAGTTCAAGAGGATGGTGAGGATGCGCTGCTGGCTCATGACAGTCACTCCGCGGCCTGGGCATAGCGGGACCGCCCGGCAGCGGCATCGGCGGCGTCCAGGCGGGCCTTCACGCCTGCCGCCAGCACGCTGACGTTCGGCACCAGCACCATGCTGTCGTGATCGCCCGGCACCTCGGCCACTTCGGTGGCCGGGGCCCAGCGGGTCCAGTTGTTGTCGTCAAACACATACTCGCGCTCGCCGCTGACCCAATTTCCGCCGGAGACCTGCCATTTGCGGTCCAGCGGCGGCCGGAACAGGGTAAGCGGGCCATGCCAGGGCCGGAGGTCATAAGCCGCGACCGCGGCGCGGAAGGCCAGTTCGATCTTGCGGTTGTTGAACTCCGGCCGGACGCCGGTCTCCGCCGGGCTGGCGCGGCGTTTCTCAAACTCCCAGGCGATGCGGTTCCGGGCCCATTCGGCCAGATACCCCACACCCTTGCGGCGCAGTTCCGCCAGCTTGATCAGTGCCTTGTCGGGGCGGCTGAGGGCCGGACGCACCGGCAGCGGCGTGTCCAGCAGGACCAGCGCGGCGGTCTCCTGGCCCTGGTCCTTCAGCTGCTGCGCCATCTCGTAGGCGGTGATGCCGCCGCCGGAGAAGCCGCCCAGCAAATAGGGCCCCTGGGGCTGGATCTGGCGGATTTCGGACAGGCAGCTGCGGGCGGCATCCTCAATCCGGCTGTGCGGGGCGGCGTCGCCGACCAGCCCCTTGGCCTGCAGGCCATAGACCGGGCGGTCCTTGCCGACCTGCAGCGCCAGGTGGCGCAGGTTCAGCACATTGCCGAACATGCCCGCCACCAGAAAGAAGGGCCGCCGCCCGGTGCCGTCGCCGGGATGCAGCTGCACCAGATGGGTGTATTGCGGCGGCTCCTCCGCGGTTTGGGGGGTGTCCCCCGGTTCCGCCGCAACCCCGCCGCCGGTGCGGGCGATGATCCGCTCTGCCAGCGCAGCGACGCTGGGCGCCTCAAACAGCACCGACAGAGGGAATTCCACGCCAAAGCCGCGTTTCACCTGCGCAAACAGCCGCACCGCAATCAGCGAGTGACCGCCGAGGTCAAAGAAACTGTCCTCAATCCCCACCTGCGACACGCCCAGAAGCGCGGCGAAGAGCTTGGCCAGTTCCTCCTCAACCGGGTTGCGCGGAGCGATGTAATCGGTGTCGAGCTGCGGGCGCTCAAAGGTCTGCGCCTCACCCGCGGCAGGCGCAGCAGCCTGTGCCGCCTGAGCAATCAGCGCGGGCAGATCCAGCGAGGAGACCACCACCTGCGGCAGACCGGTGGCGAGCGCGCGGGCCAGGGCGTCGCCGCCTTCCTCCGCTTTGATTCCATTGGAGATGTTCAGTTGCAGGCGGCGTTCCTCCGGCGACAGCGGCTGCGCGCTGCTGGCAGGCTCCAGCCCCAGTTCCGCCGCACTGGCGTCGGCCTCAGCCGCTGCGGCAGCGGTGTCAAAGCCAGAGGCCAGCCGCTGCATCCGGAAGCCTTCGATCCGGGCCAGCACATTGCCGTCCGTGTCGGTCAGCGTTACGTCAAACATCGCGGAGGCGCTGTCCGGCGCCACGGCCAGCCGCACGTGGCTGAAGATATTCGCGGTAAGCGGCGCGAAGACGCGGATGGTGCGGTATGAGACCGGCACCCAGAGGGCATCTGCCTGATACCCCGGGATCAGCTGCATCGCCCAGCCGGTGGCCAGGTCCATCAGGCCGGGATGCAGCAGAGTGCCGTCCTGCGCCGCAGCCTCTGGCAGGGAGAGTGCGGCGATCCCTTCGCCGTCCCCAAGGGCAGCGCGCTCCAGAACATGCCAGCGCGGGCCAAAGCGCAGGTGAGCCTCTTGCGGAGACTGCAGGCGCCCGCCTGCTGGCGCCTGCTCCTCCGGGCATCGGGTGAAAAACTTCTGGAGGTTGAGTGCGGCGGGGCATTCTGCCGCCGCCGCGGAGGCCAGCATTGCCTGACAATGTAAAGAGTAACCATTTGTACACGCCGAGTAAACAAACAGTTCATAACCATTTTCTTTAGCTTCTAGCTTAACCAGAAGTTTCTTGGGATCGCCTTCCAATACAACCATAGGGCGCATAAAGTAGAGATCGCGGATTTCGAATGGCCCTTGGGTACCCGCTGCCGCCAGTGCCTCGGCTGCCATTTCGATATAGCCGGTGCCGGGAACCAGGGCGGTGCCGTCTGCGGTGCGGTGCTCATCCAGCAGCCAGTCGGCGGTGCTGAAGCAGGGCATGAAGATGCGGTTGCCAGCGGCGTCAAATCCCTGCTGCTGCAGCAGCGGCTGCGGGCAGGGCTCTGGCGTGCTGGCGGCCGCGCCGCTGTTTCGGGCACTCATGGCATCGGCGGCCATGCCTGTGTCTGCCCAGACGCCCCAGTCCACAGCCACGACGCGGGTCTGCCCGCCTGCGCGCTGTTTGGCCCAGGCGTTGAGGTATTCGTTGGCAGCAATGTAGTCCACCTGGCCGGCTGGCCGCGTTACGGCGGAGGAAGAGGAGAACAGCACCAGCAGCTCCAGGCTGCCGTCGGGAAACACCGTGTCCAGGGCGCGCAAGCCGCTGACTTTGGGGGCCAGAACGCGGGCGATCCGGTCCTCGTCCTTGGCCAGCAGCGGGCCGTCGTCGATGACGCCGGCCCCGTGGATCACCCCGGTGACCGGGCCGTTCGCGGCTTCGGCCTGCTCCCTTGCGGTGCGCAGCTCGCCCGCGTGGCAGACGTCGGCGGCCAGCGGCAGCACGGTGCCGCTGCCGGTTTCCTCCAGCGCTTTGACCGCGCGGATGCGCCGGGCGGTGCGGTTGGCCGGGCTGTGGCTGCTGAGATACCGGTCCCAGCTGTCGCGCGGCGGCAGGCCCTCGCGCGAGATCAGCGTGATCTTGGCCCCGCAGTCCCGCATCAGATGACCGGCAATCGCCAGGCCGATGCCGCCATAGCCGCCGGTGATCAGGTAATGGCCGCCCTGTTTGAAAGGCGGTGTTTCCGGTGCCGGCAGGGGCTGCGGGCGCCAGGCGAGTTCGAACCGCTTGTCCCCGCGCCAGGCGGCGGAAAGGTTTGCCGGCTCCGACAGCAGCTCTTCCAGCAGGCGGGGAGTGATGTCGTTGTCCGCCGGTTTTCGGGCAAGCAGGCCCCGCGGCGCCTGCGGCAGTTCGATGTCCACGGTGGTGCAGGTCAGCCCCGGCAGTTCGCGCGGGATCACGCCCAGGGGGCCAGCGATCATGGCCTTTTCCGGGTAGGGCAGGGCCTCGTCCCGGACCTGCGCGGCGCCGGTCGTGAAGACTGACAGATGCACCGGTCCGGGCAGATCGGCGTTACCCAGCTCCTGCGCCAGGGCGGTCAAAGCGTGGAAGCCCATCTCCAGATTGCGGTCAAAAAAGGAGGAGCCGGGGCGGAAGGTTTCCCCTTCTGTCACCAGCCAGAAATGGGCGATGCGGTCCGGCAGCAGCCCGGCCTCTGCCAGATCCCCCAGCAGGGCGCCATAGGCGGCGCGGCCCTGTTCGGGCGGCAGGATATAGGTGGTCGGCGACAGCTGCGCATAGGTGTCGCCTGCGCGCACCCGGGCGACGGCATGGCCTGCGGCCTCCAGCCGGTCTGCGGCGCGGGCAGCATGGCCGGTCTCGTCCTCGAAAATCAGCCAGTTGTGCGGCTCCTGGCCCAGCTCCTGCTGCACATCCAGCGCGCAATCGGCCAGACGCGGGCGCCAGGCGGGGCGGTAGCCCCAGTCCTTAAGGTCGCTGTGGCGGGCTGGCGCGGGGTCTTCCTCAAGCGCCGGTTTGCCCGGTTCGATGAAATAGCGGCTGCGCTGGAAGGCGTAGCCGGGCAGCGGCAGGCGGTTGCGGCGCGCTTCGCCCCAGATCTGCGGCCAGTCGGCCTCGACCCCGCAGGCCCAGAGCCGGCCGATGACGCCGAAGAAGTAGCTGTCGTCCATCACCTGCTGATCCTGGTGGCGCAGGGAGCTGAGCACCTGGCCCTGTTTCACTGCCGGCGACATCTGCGCCAGCGCGCTAAGCGCCTTGCCGGGGCCGACCTCCAGGAACACGCGGCCGGGGGTCTTGGCGAGGGTCTCGACGCAATCGGCATAGCGCACTGTGTTGCGCAGCTGGCCCACCCAATACTCGGCGCTGGTGGCCTGTTCCGCCGTCAGGGCCGTGCCGCTGCGGTTGGAGATCACCGGCAGGTTCGGCGCGGACAGGGGCAGGGAGCGGATGAAATCGCCATACTCCTGCAAGATGCCGTCCAGCATCCGCGAATGGGCGGCAATGTCGATCTGGATGCGCTGATGCTCCACCTCGCGCGCAGTCAATTCGGCGGCCAGCCGATCAAGCGCGTCCTGCGGGCCGGAGACTGCGGTGAGCGAGGGGGCGTTGACGCTGGCAATGTCCAGATCATCGCCGATGATGGCCTTGACCTCCGCCAGCGGGAGCGCAATCGACAGCATCCCGCCCGCAGGCACGGTATCAAACAGCCGGCCGCGCAGGAGGACAAGGTCGATACAATCCTCAAAGGACATAACACCGGCCAGGCAGGCGGCGGTGTTTTCGCCCATGGAATGGCCGACCAATGCGGCAGGCCGCACGCCCCAGCTGATCCACAGCTGCGCCAGCGCATATTCCACGATCATGATCAGCGGCAGCTGCACCGAGGGTTGCTGCAGGCGCGCATTGGCCGTGTCCTCCTCGCCGTCGTCCGGCAGCCAGAGGGCGCGGATGTCGTAGTCGAGGCTTTTTTGCAAATGCTCCAGCCCGCGGTCCATCCAGTCTGCAAAAACCGGCTCGGTCTCATACAGGTCGCGCGCCATTCCGGCATATTGCGCGCCGCCGCCGGGGAACATGAACACCACCTCCGGCGCATCGCCCAAGCGGTCGTGGGTGAAGATCTTGCGCGGGTCGTTTTCCTGCAGCAGCTCAATGGCCTCCGCCGCGGTTTCCGCCACCAGCACCCGCCGTTTGGCAAAGCCGCGGCGGCCTTCCTTGAGGGTGTAGGCGACGTCGGCCAGATCGGCCTCCGGGTTGGCCTTCAGGTACTCCGCCAGTGCCTGGGTATTGGCATCCAGCGCGGCCTTGGACTGGCCGGACACGCAGAGGATCTGGAACGGGAAATCGCTTTCTTCCGAGGCTGCACGCTCCGGTGCTTCCTCCAGGATCACATGGGCATTGGTGCCGCCGACGCCCAGCGAGTTGACGCCTGCCCGCCGCGGGCCCTTGTGAGGCGTCCAGGGGGTGAGGGCGGAGTTCACCTTGAACGGCGAAGTGTCGAATTCAATGGCCGGGTTCGGCGCCTCATACCCCAGCGAGGGCGGGATTTCCCTGTGGTGCAGCGCCAGAGCGGTCTTGGTCAGGCTGGCGACGCCCGCCGCCGTGTCCAGATGGCCGATGTTGGTCTTGACCGATCCGATCCGGCAGTAGCCTGTGTCCTGCGTGCTGGCGCGGTAAGCATCGGTCAGGGCGGACACCTCGATCGGGTCGCCCAGATAGGTGCCGGTGCCGTGGCATTCGACATAATCAATGGTCTCTGCCGGGGTGCCTGCCGCTGCCAGCGCCTTTTGCACCGCTGCCGACTGGCCGGCGACGGAAGGCGCCAGATAGCCCGCCTTGTCCGCGCCGTCGTTGTTGATGGCGGAGCCCTTGATGACGGCCCAGATGTGGTCGCCATCGGCAATCGCATCCTCCAGCCGCCGCAGCGCCACCGCACCGGCGCCGGAGCCGAAGACGGTGCCTTGCGCCCGGTGGTCAAAGGCGTGGCAATGCCCATCGGGCGACAGGATCTCGTTTTCCTTATAGAGATAGCCGCGCCCCTGCGGCAGCTCGATGGTGACACCCCCCGCCAGCGCCATATCGCACTCGCCCTCGCGCAGGGCCTTGCAGGCGTAATGCACCGCCACCAGCGAGGTCGAGCAGGCGGTCTGCACGTTCACAGACGGCCCCTTCAGGTCAAACACATGGCTGACGCGGGTCGACAGGAAGTCCTTGTCATTGCCGGTATGGCGCAGCAGGAACATGCCCACGTCATCGACCAGGGCGGGGTTGGAGCAGATGTTGAAATAGAAATAGCTGCCCATGCCGCAGCCTGCGTAAACGCCGATGGGACCGTTGATGCTTTCCGGCGGATGGCCCGCGTTTTCCATCGCGCCCCAAGCGACTTCCAGAAACTTGCGGTGCTGCGGGTCGAGGATGGCGGCCTCTTTTGGGCTGAAGCCGAAGAACTCGGCATCAAACTCGTCAAAGCCCTGCAGCCGGGCCGCGGCGGGCACATAGTTGGGATCGGTCAGGGCCGAGGCGCGTTCGCCATGCGCCAGCAGCGTCTCGCGGTCCAGAACCTCAATCGATTCGATCCCTGCGCGCAGGTTCTGCCAGAACGCCCCGGCAGAGCCCGCGCCCGGCACCGTCACCGACAGCCCGACTATGGCAATATCACCGGGCTTTTTCTGTTCGGCAGCGCCCGCCGCTGCGGAAATCCCATCGTGCATCGTCAATACCTGACCCCACTGGCCCTTCGCAAACAGCCCGGCACGCCGCAGCCAGTCCGCGTTGCGAAGATGGCAGGGCCCGCCGGACGGGTTGTTTATCTGATGCCGGGGTTCTCCCCGGCGGCTGGCCCGGCCCTGCGGCTTAGATCCCCATCTGCTCCGCGGGGCCGGAAGAACTCTCGTTTATCTTCGTCAATCCATGCGGCTGTCCTAAGGACGCATTGTGTCAATTTCGGCCGGAAAAGCGGAAAGATTGCGGCATCACAGGATGCTGCGCCCTTGCGGCCCGGTGGTGTCAGGCAGCATTGCCTGCGCACCGCCAAACAGGGCGGGTTTCGGCCGGAATAAGCCCGGGTAGAGCAGCCGCTCAGCGTAGCCAAGCACCGACCCGGCGCACATCCAGGTGATCGGAATCAGCGTGGCATTCAGCAGCATGTCGACCATGGTGGCCGCCAGGATCAGCGCTATCGGCGCGGCATAGGGCGAGACGCTGCCCGCAGGCACCTGCCGCGCGGCCTTGGCCAGCAGCACCAGCGGCGCGGCCAGCAGCCCCATCTCGGCGATGTAGCCCAGCCAGCCGAAGGTGCCGAAAACGATGATCCAGCGCCCGTCCGGGATCGACAGGATCTGCCCGGTCTCCTCATGCCGCACCAGGTTGCGGCCCCAGCCGCCCCAGCCGAACCACGGCTTTTCCGCGGCCCGGGCCAGCAGCTGCGCTTCGTTTTCAAACCGGTAGTTCAGCGAATGCGCCCGCTCGGCGCTGATCAGTTCGGCCTGGGCGACAAGCTCTTCGGTCGGCACCAGCCCTGCGTTGCGCAGCATCGGGTAGACCACCGCGATCAGCGCCAGCACCAAGGCCGCCCGCAGCTGCCAGCGCAAGGGCGCCAGCGCCACCACCGGGGTAAAGGCCAGCGCATAGGCGAGCGACGCCAGGCTCTTGCACAGCACCAGAACTGCAAACAAATAGGCGGCCGCCAACGCCAGGCGGATGCGGTCCCGGCCCTTGGCGGTGCGGGCCAGGGCGGTGGCCGCCAGCAGCGCTGACAGCATGAAAAATGCCAGCCACAGCGCATGCGGCAGGAAAACGATGGGCCGGAAGCCGCCCTGGCGCATCATCTGGCTGAAATCATGCTGGAAGAAGCCGTAGATCCAGACGTTGATCTGCGGGCTGAACCGGATCTCGACCAGCGACGGGATGGTATAGGCCAGCGCGCCGATCATCAGCGCCAGCAGCAGCTCGCGCTGGGCCTCGGGCGTGGACAGATACCGGCGCGCCAGCAGGAAGGGGATCAGCACGATCACCTGATTGATGATCACCGAGCCCAGGTCGCGCCAGCGCAGCCCCGGCAGCTGGTCGGTCAGGAAGATGATCGGATCGGAATTGGCAATCTTGCGGAAAAGGATCGGTTCGCCATTGGTCAGCACCGTGGGGATGACCCCGAACACGAACAGAAGCGCCAGCAGCCGCACCGCCGGATGCCGCGGCAACAGCGGTACCGGCTTGCGCAGCAGGAAGACGCACAGGAGGAAGGCCATCACCGAGGGGATGGCGAACTTGTCCATATCCGGCACCAGCGGCAGGTCGAACTCGGCCAGCGGCGGCAGCAGCAGGTAGCCCGCGATGATGCACCACAGAACTGCCCGCTCCAGCGGCAGACGCCGGAACAGCACCAGGCTGGCCAGCGGCCAGGTCAGCAGCATCAGATAGGCCAAGGCATTGGGCACAGGCCAGTTTCCCCTCGTTCCCCGGTTGTTGTGTCAAAGTTTAACGGTTGCCGCAGGCGCTGTCCCGCGGATTTGCAAGAACCGGTAAACGGTGTGCAGCGATGCCACGCTGGTTGGCGGGCGGTCCGTCCTGCGCTGGCCTGAGACGGACGGCGGATGTATCAGGGATCCGGGCAGAAACCGGGGGTGTGCTTTGTATTTCGAATTCAATGGCCGCCGGGTGGCGGTGAATATGCCCGGCCGGGCGCTGCTGGAGGCGGAGATCCGCGCCAGGTTCAAGGCCCGCCAGGGCTTTGCGCTGGCCACGGTCAATCTGGACCACCTGGTCAAGCTGGCGCAGTCGCCTGCGTTCCTGGCCGCCTATCAGGCGCAGGACCTGGTGGTGGCGGACGGGCGCCCGCTTGTCTGGCTGTCCCGGATCGCGGGCCGCCCGGTGGAGCTGATGCCGGGCTCGGACCTGGTGCTGCCTTTGTGCCGCCTGGCGGCGGAGGCTGGGGTTCCGGTGGCGCTGGCGGGCAGCACGGAAGAAGCGCTGGCGGACGCCGCGGCAGCGCTGACTGCCGAAGTGCCGGGCCTGGACATTGCCTGGTGCCACGCGCCTTCGGGCCGGTTCGATCCGGAGGGCGAGGAGGCGGACCGGATCCTGCACCGGCTGGATGAGACCGGCATCGGGTTGTGCTTTCTGGCGCTGGGCGCGCCCAAGCAGGAGCGCCTGGCGCAGCGCGGCCGCCGCCTGGCGCCGGGCACCGGGTTTGCCTCCATCGGCGCCGGGCTGGATTTCCTTGGCGGCCATCAGAAGCGCGCCCCCGCCTGGGTGCGGGCAATCGCGATGGAGTGGCTGTGGCGGGCGCTGTCCAGCCCGTCCCGGCTGCTGCCGCGCTATGCCAAATGCCTGGCGGTCCTGCCCGGTCAGATCCTGAAGGCGTGGCGGATCCGCGTGCGCTGAGACCAGCTGGACCCGTGGCCGGAGGGCGGCATTTTGCGAGGCTCTACCTCGCGCTCCGGGACATTTCCGGCCAGATGAATAAAGGATCCGGTCTTCATCTGGCTGAAAATATCCTGGGGTGAATTGGCCCGCAGGCCAAGAGGGGCAAAGCCCCTGAAGGCGCTACTTGTACTCGAGGATCCCGCGGGCCGTGCCGCGCCAGCGGCGCCAGTAAAACTCCAGCGCACCGGTGGCCTCGGCGAATTTCCCAAGCACTGAAAACAGCGCCTGTTCTGTTCCCATGCGGCGGGAAAGGCGCAGAACCTGGGCCGGGTAGATCAGCGCTGCCAGCAGCAGGTACGGGCTGGCCAGCCCGGCGGCTGCAATGGCTGCGGGCAGCACCGCGCCCCAAGCCAGCGCGCGTCGGGTCTCGGCCACCCAGTGGCGCTCCGGCCCCGCGCCATGCAGCGCCGCACCTTCGGCAAAGGCGTGACCTGCACGGCGGCTGCGGTTCCACCACTGGCTAAAGCGCAGCATCTGCGCGTCGTGCAGCGTCATTTCCGCATCAAGCCGCCAGACCTGCCAGCCTGCCCGCCGCAGCCGCAGGCACAGTTCCGGCTCCTCGCCGGCAATCAAACTCTCGCGGTAGCCGCCCGCGGTATAAACCGCGGCTACCCGCATCATTGCGTCACCGCCGCAGGCTGTGGCCTCGCCGACAGGTGTGTTCCACTCAGCGTCGCACAGCCGGTTATAGACTGATGCCTCCGGAAACCGCTCCCGCCGCCGTCCGCAAATTGCCGCAGCGCGGGGATGCGTCTGCATAAAGTCCGCCGCGGCGCCGATCCAGCCGGGGTCCAGCTCGCAATCGCCATCCGCAAACTGCACCAGCTCAATTCCGCTGCTGAGGGCCGCCAGCCCGGCGTTGCGGGCGCGCGCCGCGGTGAAGGGGCGGCTCAGGTCCAGGTCCACGACCTCAGCCCCCAGGTCCCGTGCCGCCGCAGCCGAGCCATCGGTTGAGCCGCTGTCCACATATATCAGCTGCTGCACTTGGCCTTGCAGGGAGCGCAGGCAGCGGATCAGGCGTTCGCCTTCGTTGCGGCCGATCACCACCGCGGCGATGGCCGGGGCGCTCATGCGCGGGCTCCGGCCAGATGGGCGCTGTAACCCGGTGCGCGGCGCAGGAAGCCAAGGCGCTGCAAATCGGCGATGCTGGCGTCCGCCAGCGCCGCTTCGGACCACAGGCTCAGCTCCGGCTGCGCTTGCATCGCATCGCTGCGCAGCCTGTCTTCGCCATGTTGCGAGACGGCCTCGGTCCGGGTCTGCAAATCGCGCGCCAGGCTGTCGCCGGCAAACTTGTAGTGGCGGATCAGCCCTTCAACCTCCGCCACCGCCACCCCGGCAGAGACATGCGGATGCACTGCCGCCTGCACGGCGGGACCGTTGAATACCAGCGGGTGCTTGCTGAGGCAGCAGCGCTCGCCGAAGACCTTGCCGCGCACCCCGCCGAACAGCATCCTCGCACCGCCCGGCGGCAGAGCGTTCTGGCGCAGGTAATAGGCAAGCCCGGTGTCCTCGGTGCCATAGTCCAGCGCCTGCACCGTGCTGACGTCGCAATAGCGGAAAGCCTTGACCGCTTCTGCATAGCTCAGCCCGCAGGCCGCTGCCAGCGGGCCCTTCGGGAACATCTCCAGCATCTGCGCCTGCAGCGCGGTGCAGCCCTGCTGCGCCAAATAGCCGGTCAGACCTTGAAGTCCCGCCGTGCCGCTGCCCTCGAAATCCAGCAGCTCGTCCATATCGGCAAACAGGCACCAGCGGTCGCGGCCATACCGGTTGGCGGCATAGGCGCGCAGGCTGTTTTCGAACTCCAGCCAGGGCAGGGCAGAGCGCAGAACTGCGGTGCCCGGCTCCTGCCGGATGCGGTCCACCGTGCCGTCGGCAGAGCCATTGTCGACAAACACAAAACAGGAGACGCCAAGCCGCCGGTAATGCTCAAAAAACACATCGAGATAATAGCCGCCGTCCCGCACCAGCGCGATCAGCACCACCTCCTGCGGAGCGGCAAAGCGCTGGGCGGGCCCATGCAGATGGCGCAGCGACCGGTGCAGCCTTGCCTGGTGCAGGGCGTCTTGCGCCATCCGCCCGGCGCGGGCCGCCAGCCTGTGGCCGAATGATCTGTGCACGCGGGGCTCCGTCTTGCGCCTGCCGGGAATATCGCAGTCAACCTGCAAGGTTCCGCCGGCCGCTGCAAGCGCTGCCTGCGCGCTCAGTTGCAAATGCGGCTGGATTGCTGCACTTGCTGCGCCGGTGCATGACCGGAACAGACCTCAGCAGATGGCGGCTGAGCCGGCTTTTCCGGCCGACGGCCGGCTGTCCGAGTGCAGCCGCTTCACCGTCAGTAGTCGCGCTTGAAGAACAGCCCGAACCCGGTCTCGCCTTCGCTGTCCACAGTGCCTTGAACCGTCAGGCTTTTGGTCACATCCAGATTGATGCTCAGCTCGCTGTCGCCGCGGGTGTTGACGTTGAAATCGGTATAGACGTTCTCTGCCACATAGCCGCCCAGCCCCAGTTGGCCTGCGCCCAGATTGTCGGCGCCAATGTCGACCGTGTCTGCGCCGGTGGCCTGACGCACCTTGCTCTGTGCACCGCCGCCGCGCCCGCTGAGCGTCAGCGCCGAACCGGCCAGCCGGGCCAGCGCCAGCGGCGAGATGTCCTCGATATTGTCGCCGAACAGCAGCAGCGCCAGCGCCTCCTCGGAGGGGCGCGGCGGTTCGGATGTCACCTTGATCTCCGGTGCATCGACCCGGCCGGAAATCTCCAGCGTGGCGGTGCCTTCTTCGGTGGCGGCAGTGGATTTGAACTCCAGGTAGGGTTTCAGATCGCCCAGGAGCGTGATCCGCCCCTCATCCAGCTCCAGCCGCCGGCCCAGGATGTCAAAGGTGCCGCGGATCAGGCTGATCTGGCCCGAGGGCGACAGCCGCGCAGTGGTGCCGCGCAGGCGGATGTCGCCGCCCAGCTCCGCCCGCAGGCCGCGGCCGCGGGCAAACACCCGGGAGGGGGCGCTGATCAGGATGTCCAGTTCGGTTCTGGCCGAGCCGCCCCCGCTGCCGCCGTTGTTGCCGGTCAGCCCGGCCCGCGCCAGGGTCCGGCGCACGTCGCGCGGCGCGTTCACATGGCGGATCGGCGGGATTGGCGCTGCCGAGACCGAGCCGCCGGCGGTGTTGAGGTTGATATTGGTCTCGCCCACATTGATCTGCCCTTCAATCCGCTTGTCGCCCGCCATTGCGCCTGACAGAGCCAGGCTGCCGTTCAGCAGCGTCTCGTAAGACAGGTTGTCGGTCACCACCAGATCGCCGATGGCAATCTGCAGGTTGCTGCTGAAGGGCGGGCGCATCGCCACCGGGCCGCTGATCCGCAGGGTGCCGCCGTCGCGGCCGCGGGCCGAGGCCTGCACCTGCGCGCTGGAGCGGGCAAAGGAGACCGTGGCATTGATGTCATCCAGCCGCTGCGCCGCAGCCGGGATCGCCAGCGAGGCGCCGGGGACCGACACGGTGCCGCTCAGGGAGTCCAGCGCCGGTTCCCCACGCAGGGCCAAATCGAAATTCGCAGGCCCCTGCAAAAGGTTGGGAGAGATGAACGGGTTCATCCCCTCCAGCCGCAGGGTGCCTTTGGCGGTCACATCCGCGGTGCCCTCAGCCTCGTTCCAGCTGCCCGCGATGCGGCTGTCTATGCCTGCGGGGCCGCTGGCGGTGCTGTCCACCGTCCAGGTGCCGTTGCGGCGGGCGGCGGTGCCCTTGGCGGCCAGCCGGCCGGCCAGATCCGGCACCAGCTGCTGCAGCCGGCCGATGGCGCCGTCAAACCGCAGATCGGTGTCGCCGTTGCTCTCGGCAAAGCGTCCTTCGGTCTTTACCGCCAGGTCCGCCGGACCATCCGCCCTGGCGGCGATCTGCCACTCGCCGTTGCGCCGCTCCGCGGTGCCTTCCGCCGTGAGACGGCCCGCCAGTTCCGGCACGAACCGCTCCAGCTCGTTAAAGGCGGCTTCAAAGTCGAAATCGGCATCGCCTTCCAGCGTGACCGACCCGTCCAGCCGGGCGCTGGAGGAATGCGGGCCGGTGAGCTCCGCCACGCCATCAAACCGCCTGCCAGTGCGGGTGAGGGTGGTGGCCAGCTCTAGTGTCCCGGGCGCTTGCGGCAGCAGCACCTCCACCTTGGTCAGCCGGGCGGTGATCTCCATCTGGCCGGACTGGTTGTTCAGCGTGCCGGCTGCGGAGGCTTCCAGCGCGCTGCCGTCCAGTTCGAACGTGTCCACAGTAATGCCGACCTCGTCCCGCGACGCCTTGAGCGCCAGCGTGGTGGTGCCCGCCAGCAGCTCATCCGCCTTGGCAATCCCGGCAGATAGATTCTCGGCGGTGAGATCCAGATCGGTGTCAAACGCACCGGACAGCGGCGTGAAGGAGCCCTGCACGTCCGCGCGCACCGTGCCGCCGAGGGGCCGCCCGGCCAGGTCCGAGAAGCGCGCCAGTTCCGATGCCTCCGCGGTCAGGTCCGCGGTGATCTTCAGCCCCTCTTCCAGCCCATCCAGAGTAACATCGCCCGCCGCCTGGTAATCGGTGCCGCGCAGTTCCATATCCGTGATCCGCAGCGCGCCGGGGCCTTGGGTGCTGAGCGTGCCGTCAAAGCGGATATCGTTGCCGGTGGCCTTGGCCAGCGCCGGGTCGCGCGGCTGGAACCCGCTGAGCGCGGCCGACAGCCGCCCCTCCAGCGCAAAGCCGCTGCTTTGGTCCAGCGTGCCGCGGCCGGTAACTTCGGCCTGATCGACCAGTGCGCCCGGATGGCTCAACTGGTTCAGGACTCCGTCCAGGGTCCAGTTGCCGTCCGACCGCTTGCGCAGCTGCAGATCCGCCGCCGCCAGCGTGGTCTGTCCGCCGCCAACCGGCAGCGTGACTGCGGCCTGGCCCGGCGGCGGTGTGATCGCGGCCTTCAGGTTGGCGGTGTCCAGCCGCCCGCCCGCCGCCAGCGCCGCGGCGCCGCTCACCTGCAGCGCCCGGGTGCGCAGGACAAGCGTGTCCAGCGCAACCGCGCCGCTGCCGTCGCGCGTGCCCTTCACGTTCAACCGCAGGCCGGGACCGAAGAACGGCCGGTGCACCGGCGGCAGCAGCACGTCGATATTGCCGCCCAGGCTGGCGGAAAAACGGATGTCGCGCGGGCTCTCCGGCGCCGCATCGGCAGGCAAGGGCTGGGCCGCCAGCACCACCTCGCCTGCCAGCCGCTCCGCCCCGTTGGCGCTGAAGCTGATATCGGCGGTGAAGTCCGTGACCGGGCCGCTGCCCTTGGCGGTCAGCTGCAAATCCGGGTTGCCCGGCAGGTCCAGGCTGCGCGAGATCAGCCCGCCCGCGGCCTCGTCCGCGGTCAGGTCCAGAGTGATCTGCTGGGTGTCGTTGGCATAGCCCGCCTCCAGCCGCAGATGGTCGCCGGGCTTGTCCAGCCGCACCGCCTCCAGCTTGGTGTCCAGCGCGCCGTCCGCCAGTTGCAGCGACCCCTCGACCCTGAGGCTGGCGGCGGTGCCCGCCAGCGCTTCGCCCAGCTCGATCCGCTCCGCTTTAATCTGGCCCAACTCAATCGCCACCGGCAGCTCCGGCAGCGTGAAGGGTGTGGCCGCCGCCTCCGGCAGCTCCGGGTCCGGCGGCAGCGGCTCGGGCGCGCGCTCCACCGCGATGCGCTCTGCCGACAGTTCATTGACCGAGAACCGTCCGCGCAAAAGCGCCAGGCGGTTCCAGTCCAGCGCCGCGCCTTCGATTGTCAGCCAGATGCCTTGCTCGTCCGCCACCGTGATCTTGCTGATCGTGGCCTCGGAGGAAAACGCCCCCTGCAGCCCGCTGACGCTGATATAGCGGCTGTCACCGGACAGCGTATCCTCCAGGAAATCGACCAGCAGCCCGCCGGCATCCTCTTCCGTTGTGTCCTGCGCCGTCAGCGGCACTGCGGTTAGGCCCAGGGCCAGGCTATAGGCAAGTAACTGTCTCAAAACGCCTGTCCAATCCCGATATAAAATTGCAGACCGTCCTCGGACCCGCCATCGACCGGATAGGCGAGGTCAAGCCGGATCGGCCCGATCCCCGCCACATCGTAGCGCAGCCCGATGCCGGCGCCGGCATGGCGGGCGGACGAGCCAGACACAAAACTGTCCGCATCGACGAAACCGATGTCGTAAAAGCCCACCAGCGAGATCGTGTCGGTGACCTTGCCCCGCACCTCGCCCGACAGCGCCGCAAAGCTGCGCCCGCCGGCGGTGCCGCCGCCAACCGGGACGCCCAGCGACTGGTATTCATGGCCGCGCACCGTTCCCGCACCGCCGGAGAAGAACAGCAGGGTAGGGGAGATCTCGCTTAGGGACGGACCGGCGACAGAGCCCAGCTGCAGCCGCCCGGCCAGCACGATCCGGTCGTCCGCGCCCAAGCCCAAATAGGCCCGCCCGTCCGCCTCGATCTGCAGCCCGGACTTACTGCCGCCAAAACCGACGAAGGGCGTCGCGGTACCCTGCAGATAATACCCGCTGGCCGGGTTCACCCGGCTGTCACGCCCGTCGTACTCCGCCCGCAGGCGGCCAGCGATATATTTGAACCGCCGCTGGCCGAACACGTCCTCGGCCAAGGTCGAGGACACCCCCAGCGCGGCCTCGGCAAAGAATGTGTCGGAAAAGGTGCGCCGCACCCCGGCTGCGCCGAAAACCTGGGTGGCCTTGTAATGCTCCTCGTCCAGCTGTTCAGCCTCGATGAGGTAGAAGATCAGGTCATCCGGCCCCAGTGCCGCGGGCCGGTCCAGCCGCACCGCCACACGCCCGTCGATGTCGTTGCTGCTGCCGATGCCGCTGAGCCGCGCCTCGATCCGCAGCTTCTCGGCGGCGCCGAACAAGTTGCGGTGCATCCAGCTGCCTGACAGCTCCACCCCGTCGGAGGAACTGATCTCGGCCCCGAAGGTCAGGCGGCGCGGCGGCAGGTCCTCGACCACTGCGGTGAAATCCAGGGTGCCGTCCAGGTTCGGCTGCTCTGCCTCGCGCAGCACCACGCTGGAAAACGTGCCGGTGCGGCGCAGCCGGGTGGCGGACTTGGCAATCAGGTCGGGGTGAAACTCCTCCCCCGCCGGGAAGCCCGCGATCTTGCGGATGGCCTCCTCGCGCACCCTTGTGTCGCCGGTCACGGCCATCCGGCCAAAGCGCAGGCGCGGGCCGGGGGCCAGCCGCAGCTGGGCGTCCAGGCGAGCCTGCAGGTGATTGGCGGTGATCCGTTGCTCTGCCACTGTGGCTTTGGCGTGGCCGCTGCGCCGCCAGGCCCGCACCCCCGCAACCGCCGCATCGCGGATCGCACTGGTGCTGGCAGGCTGGCCGGGGGCGAATTCTTCGGGGAACTCAACGTCGCTCTGGCGGGGCAGCGGCGAAAGCTCCGCCTTGCCGAAGGAAAACCGCGGGCCCGGCTGCACGGTGATTTCTACTTTGCTGACGTTCTGCGGCGGGTTCAGCGGCTGGATCAGCGCCGCCTCGCGCCCGTCCAGGCGGATATTGACCACCGGCGCAAAATGGCCGGCGTCATACAGCACCTGCACCAGCGTCCGGTAATCCGACAGCGCCGCCGCCAGAAGCTCCTGGACGTTGGTTTCGCCGCTGGCCGCAACGGAGGCCGAGGCGCCGCGCAGCCGGTCCGCTAGACCGGCATCGGCCCCGGGGGCCTGCAGCGTGGCGTCTGCGCCATAGGCGGCCGGCGGCAGCAAGGGCAATAAGCTGAAGGCAAGGGCGCGCGCAGTCATGCGCGGGCGGAATGGAAAATTCATGTCTGCTCCCGGCGGCGGGCGTAAAAATATCGGGCCAAGCAGCCCGGCAGGGCAGCAGGCGTCAGCGCTGAGACTAGCACGGGGAAATTGCGGGAGGGAACCTGCAAAGCGGCGGCATTCCGCCTGCCTCCGGGGGCGGCGGATTGCCGCGCATCCGGGCCGCAGCAGCACCAGCAGCCGCGGAGAGCGCGTCCGGCAAGAGCAACTTTTTGCCGCTTTGGCGTGAACACCGGAAAAATGACCGTAAACGAGATTGGAAAGTGAATTATTAACTGTACTATTCGGTTCAGCTCCGGCAGGTGGACCTGCCGGAGCTGGCACTCATTAACAAGAACTACATCAGGTAACGCAGGCACAGCCACCACTCACATGCAGCCAGGCCTGCTGGAAATGATACCACGTGGATTATTGCTGTCCATATAATTGTCAGTCTGATAATTTCATGTGGTATCATTCCGCCCGGCCATGGCAGCGCCGGTGCTGAACCAGAAGGTTGAGTTTTCAAGGGGTAACAGTTTTGGATGCTTTAAAATCAATTTTTGAATTGCGCGACATGCTGTTCCAGATGGAGCGCGATATCGGGCTTGACCGGCTCAGCCCGGCGGAGCGGGACGTTCTGCTGGCGGCTCATGCGCTGACCAGCGCGCCGGGAGCGCCGGTGCAATCCGACCAGATCCGCAGCCACCGGCTGGTGCAGGGGATTGCCCAGGCCACCTATCACCGCACGCTGAAATCGCTGCTGAACATGGGGCTGCTGGAGCGGGCTGGCGGCAGCCGGGCCAAGCATTATGTGGTGCGCTTCGATCCCGCTGCCGAGTGACTGTTTGCCGCCTGCGGCGCTGCATATGATTGCAGGTTCTGCGCCGTCTGGATAAACGGGCGGCATGAGTCGATTTTACCAGTTGCTGTCCCCGGTGCAGGGGTTTGCGGTGATCACCGCTGTCTATGTCATCTGCCACGGCCTGACCGCTTGGGTGGTCACGCCGGTTCAGAACCTGTTTCTGCCGGAAATCACCGTCTTTGCCAGTCTGGCCTACCTGCCGCACGGGGTGCGGGTGCTGTGCGTCTGGCTGTTCGGCTGGAAAGCCGTTCTGCCGCTCGCCGCAGGCGCGCTTTTGTCGGAGCTGATGTTCACCGCGGCCGGCGTGCGGGAGCTGATGGAGCCGGTGCTGTTGCAATCCATCGGCGTCGGGGCGTTCTCAGTGTATGCGGCCTTTGAGATCGCTTGGCTGTTCGGCTGGGATCTGTATGCCGGTCAGTCGCGGCGGATTGCCTGGACCGGGCTGCTGGCCATCGGAGGGCTGGCGTCGGTCATCAACTCGCTGGGGCAGACGGTGGTGTTCTCGGGCCTGATTTTTCCCGACGATCAGCTGCCGGTGATGGCGGTTTACGCAGCCGGCGACCTGATCGGCCTAGCGATCTGCATGTTTGCCTTGATGCTGATTTTCCGCTGGCTGCGGCTGGCAGGACAGGGGCAAAGCCCGCAGGGATAGCCTGCCCGCGCTGCCGGCGGATGGTTCTTAGCCTGCCATCAGCCGGGCCACATCCAGCATCCGGGCGGAAAAGCCCCATTCATTGTCATACCAGCCGAACACCCGCACCTGGGCAGCCCCTGCCATGCGGGTTTCCGGCCCGGCAATCACCAGCGACTCGGTCCGCGCGCGCAGGTCGGAAGACACCAGCGGCATATCGGTCCAGCCCATTACCTTGGAGGCCGCCACCCCTTCGCGCAGGGCGGCGGTGAACTCTGCCTCGCTCATCGGTGTCTTGAGCTGCGCCACCAGATCCACCGCCGACACGCTGGCCGTCGGCACCCGCACCGCGGCGCCGCTCACCCGACCCTTCAAATGCGGCAGCACCTCATCAATCAGATGCATGGCTGAGGTTGTCGTCGGCACCATCGACTGCGCGCCGCCGCGCGAGCGCGCGAAATCGCCACGCGGCGCGTCCACCATCGGCTGCGAGTTGGTGTAGCAATGGATCGTGGTCATATGCGCGGTATCAATGCTGGCAATCTGATCCAGCAGCTTGACCAGCGGCGTCAGCGCGTTGGTGGTGCAGGAGGCATTGGAAACAATGCGGGTATCCCCCAACGCCTCCTCGTTGGCACCCAGCACCATGGTCAGCTCAGCCGCGGGGGAGGGGCCGGAGATCAGCACCTTGGCGGCGCCCGCCTTCAGCCCGCGCTCCGCCACATCGGATGTCCGGGCGATGCCGGTGCATTCCAGCACCAGGTCGACGCCGCTCAGATCCACCTTGGTCAGGTCGGGCTCATGGCTGACCGGGATGCTGCGGCCCATCACCTGCAGCGCATCGCCGCCGTGCTCCACCGGATGGGCAAAGGGGCCGAACGTGCTGTCGTACTGGAACAGATAGGCGCACATATCCAAGGGCGCGATATCATTGATCCGCACCACCTCGATGCCGTCTCCGCGCGAAGTGGTCAGAATCTGGCGCAGGATGGCGCGGCCGATGCGGCCGAATCCGTTGATAGCAAGTTTCATGCGCAATCTATGGCAGGCGCGCTTGGACCGCTCAATCCATGCTCCCCGGGAAAATGATCACATTTCCCAAGAGGATGTTTCAGAAAAAGGCGGCAAAACCGCACAACCGTCAGACGCGGCGTTATTTGCGGCAAATGACTTGCGCGTAATAGGTGCCGGTGATCGTGCGCACCATTGTATCGAGATTGACGCTGCAGCCGGTGGCCGCCCGTATGGCCCGCACCGCCTGCCGGGCCGTCAGCACCGCGGGCGGGCGGAAGGCCAGATGTTCCAGGTTCATCCGCGTGGCGCTGTAACGGCGCGTTGTGCCCTCGACCGGCACCACCAGCCAGTCACGGCCTAGAACGCTGACCTTGATGCCTTCCACGCCTTTTGCGGACACGGCTGGCGCAAGCGCGGCACACAGGGCCGCGGCCAGTGCAGTCTGTTTCATCATCGAAATGCTCCTGCGGGAAATGGCTGCGCTCAGCCTAGCGCAGCCCCGGCACAAAGCAAGACGCGCCTTACAGGTGGTCCACCGCCTCTGCCTGGCGCAGTTCCGCGGCGCAAAGCTGCAGCCCTCGCAAAAGCCGCTCGGCATCTGCCTGCGGCTGCCGCCCGTGCGGGGCAGAGCAGCCCGCCACGATCGGCGTCTGGCCTGGGCGCGACACTGGCACCGCATAGCCGGTAATCCCGGCCTCAAACTCGCTGTCGGTCAGGCAATAGCCCTGTTCGCGCGCTTGGGCGACGCGGTCCAGGATGGCAGCAGGGTCGGCCAGCGACTGGCTGGTGTGGTGCGGGATATCTGTTTCTGCCAGTACCGCCGCCGCATCCTCCTCTGGCAGGCCGGCCAGCAGCATCCGCCCCAGGCTGGTATGGGCCAGCGGAATGTGCGAGCCGGCAGTGAAGCCATAGGTGATATGGCCGTGATCGACGGTTGATTGCGCCAGCAGCAGCACCCGGCCCTGGTCCAGCATCGCCAGTGTCACCTCGATCTCCATTTCCCGGGCGTGGCGGTTCAAAACCGGCTGCACCCGGCGGCCGAACTGGTTGGCCTGCAGGAAACCGCCCGCCAGCGCCAGCACCCGGGGCGTCAGCGACAGCATCCGCCCGTCCTGGCGCAGATAGCCCGCCTGCACCAGCGTGAGCGCCCCGCGCCGGGCGGTCGCGCGGTCCTGGCCGGTGCGCCGGGCGATTTCGGCCAGGGTCAAGCTGGGCGTGGCCGCATCAAACACCGCCAGAACCGCCAGCCCTTTGGCAAAGCTCGACGAAATATTCCTGTCCTGTTCCACCGCTGTCATCTGCGCCGCCAAACCTTTTCTCGAAATGCTGCCGCCCGATCCGGCGGCTTTTGTACGAATAATGCACACATTGTTCACTTTGCGAACGCTGTCAAGCCGTGAAACCTCCGTAATATCCGGATTACGCAACGGGTTACCGGGGAATTGGGCCGCGGGCTGGACGCTGGGGGTAATTCCGGTGCAATTTCAACCCGCTCTGCATCAAGAGGCCGCCCATGGCACAAGACTTCACATCCGGCAAACTGGCCCGTCTGGGGCTGCTCAGCGCAGAGGACTGCCGCAAGGCGGCGGAGATCACCGCCCGCGCGCAGTTCGACGGGATCGAGACGGTGCGGGTGCTGTTCCCGGACCAGCACGGTCTGCTGCGCGGCAAGACGGTCATGGCGGAGGCATTTGCCAGCGTCTTTGAGCGCGGCTTGAATGCGCCTGCAACCCTGCTGCTCAAGGACACCTCCCACCGCAACGCCTTTCCGGTGTGGGAGGGCGGCACCGGCCTGGCCGGGCCGATGCAGGGCGCAGGCGACGTGCTGCTGGTGCCGCGCCCGGACACCTTCCGCGCGCTGCCCTGGTCCGGCCATTCGGCTTGGATCTTCTGCGAGCCGGTCTTCCCGGACGGCCAGCGGATCCCCTTTGCCTCCAGTGCCGTGCTGCAGCGGGCGGTGGACCAGCTGGCGGGGCAGGGGGTGGCGGCCACCTTCGGGCTGGAGGTGGAATTCCATATCTTCGAGCTGGCGGACAAATCCGCCGCCCACGAACAGGCAGGCCGCCCCGGCGTGCCGGTTCAGACCCGCAACCTGACACAGGGCTATCAGTACCTCACCGAAACCCGTTATGGCGAGGTGGAGGGCGTGCTGGACCTGTTGCGCCGCAACGCCCAGAAACTGGGCCTGCCGGTGCGCTCCGTGGAGATCGAGATGGGCCCCAGCCAAGTGGAGTACACCTTTGCCCCCGACAGCGCCATGGCCCAGGCGGACGCAATGGTCATGTTCCGCACCATGGTCAAGGAGGTCTGCGCCCGCAATGGCCTGCACGCCAGCTTCATGGCCAAGCCGCGGCTGGACAATGCCATGGCCAATGGCTGGCACGTGCACCAGTCGCTGCAGGACCTGGCGACAGGGCGCAACCTGTTCATGCCGGAAACCGCCGGGATGCTGACTCCGCCCGCCAGCGCCTGGATGGCTGGTTTGCTGAAATACGCCTCTGAAACTTCGCTGCTGATTGCGCCGACGGTGAACAGCTACAAGCGCTACCTGCCGTTCCAGCTGGCCCCCAGCCGGATCGGCTGGGGCGTGGACAACCGCGGCGCCATGCTGCGCGCGCTGATGCAGCCCCATGACCCCGCCAGCCGGATCGAAAACCGTGCACCGGACAGCTCCGCCAATCCCTATTACGCGCTGGCCGCCCAGATCATTGCAGGCGCGGCGGGTATCAGCGAAGGGCTGGAGGCCCCGAAACCCACCTTGTCGCCCTACAGTGAGGACGCGGAGCGGTTGCCGCGTTCGCTGGGCCAGGCGCTGGAAGGATTTGCAGGATCTACCCTTTGCCGCGAGGCGCCGGGGGAGGATACCGTGGACTACCTCCTGCAGCTCAAGCAGTTTGAATGGGAGCGCTACCTCGACACCGTCAGCGAATGGGAGCAGGCCGAGTATTTCAACCTGTTCTGAGCAGCCACGGGGTCGTCGTGGGATGCGCAAAAAATCTATCCATTCCGGGATTGCCGTCTTGATCGCCAGCCCCGCCCATTGATAGCGTACACCCGCGTATGCAGGACCTGCCCCCGCCGGCCTCCTGCCATCCGCGGCCCATTTCCGGCGGCCTCAACCTATTCAAAACCCACGCCTCTTCGAAGGAAAATACCCCCATGAAATACACCGAGGAACACGAGTGGCTGCTGCCCGAGGACGATCTGATCACCGTCGGCATCACCGCCCACGCCGCCGAACAGCTGGGCGAAGTGGTCTATGTCGAACTGCCGGAGCCGGGTACCGAAGTCTCCAAGGACGACGAGATCGTGGTAATTGAATCGGTCAAGGCCGCCTCCGACATCCTGGCGCCGCTAGACGGTGAGATCGTCGAGGTGAACGAGGCGCTGGCCGATGATCCCGGCAAGGTGAACGAGGATCCGGAAGGCGGCGCCTGGTTCTTCAAGATCAAGCCCTCCGACCTGTCGCCGATGGACGATTACATGGATGAAGCCGGCTACAAGGACTTCATCTCCTGATACTTCCCGCCTGCCGCAGGCCTTGCGGCAGGCAGCGCGCTGCGGCGATCACGATCCCGACAGCCCCCTATGCACCCGCCGGTTGCGGGCTACTATCCGGTCATCGCCAACAGACCCATTCCCGGCAGGAGGTGCGCCATGACCGGATTTTCAGGGCTCAAGGCCCTTTTCATCAACACATCGCTGAAAAAGGATGGCAGCAAAAGCCACACCCGCCTGCTGATGGACGCGTCGTCGTCGATCATGGAAAAAAACGGTGTCGCGGTGGAGCATCTGCACATGCTCGACCACCAGGTGCCGCCCGGCGTCTATCCGGACATGACCGAACAGGGCTGGGACCGCGACGACTGGCCCAGGATCTGGGAGAAGGTGAAGGCGGCGCAGATACTTGTGATCGGCACTCCGCTCTGGCTGGGCGAGGAAAGCTCTGTCTGCCGCGTTCTGATCGAACGGCTGTACGGGATGAGCGGCGAGTTGAACGACAAGGGCCAGTCGATCTTCTACGGAAAAACCGGCGGAACCGTCATCACCGGCAACGAGGATGGTATCAAGCACACTGCGATGACGATCTGTTACGCGCTCAGTCACCTGGGCTTCACCATCCCGCCGCAGGCCGATTGCGGCTGGATCGGCGAGGCCGGGCCGGGGCCATCCTATGGCGATGAGGTGGAGGGCAAGCCCGCAGGTTTTGAGAACGAGTTCACCCAGCGCAACACCACCATCATGACCTGGAACCTGATGCACCTGGCGGCCATGCTGCGCGATGCGGGCGGCTACCCGAACGAGGGCAACGACCGCAACGCCTGGTCGGCGGGCTGCCGGTTCGACTATGAAAACCCGGATTACCGGTCCTAGGGCCAGGGTTCAGTAGCCCCGTTCGCGGTCCACTTCGTGCAGCAGGTCTTCGCCCGCCTCCAGCCGCTGCAGGTTCTCCACCACGTCCTTCAGCGCATCGCCCAGATGCCAGCCCGAAACATGCGGGGTGATGGTGACCTTCGGATGCGCCCACAAGGGGCTGTTTGCGGGCAGCGGCTCCCGGCTCAGCACATCCAGCACCGCGTGGCCGGGGGTGCCGTTGACGAGCGCCGCCAGCAAAGCGGCCTCATCCACCAGATCGCCGCGGCCCGCATTGATCAGCGTGGCGCCGGGCTTCATCGCCGCCAGTGTGTCCGCATTGATCAGCCCGCGGGTGGCGGGCGTGGAGGGCAGGATCGAACAAACGTAATCGCATTCGCCCAGCATCTGCGGCAGCGCCGCGTCGCCGTGGCGGCAGTCCACACCCTCGATTGCATTGGGCGAGCGGCTCCAGCCCAGCACCCGGAACCGCATGTCCCGCATCAGCCGCGCGGTCCTGCCGCCGATATGGCCCAGGCCCAGCACCCCCACGGAGGTTTCCTGCGGCCGCCGCGGTGCCAGCGGCTCCCAGGCACTGCGGGCCTGCGAGGCCACATGCGCCGCCATGTTGCGCTGGCCGCGCAGCACATAGGCGAGGCAGTATTCGGCAATCTCATGCGCGGGTTCCTGCGGCTTCAGCCGGGCAACCCGCACATGCGGCGCCAGGCTGGGATGCGCCACAATGGTCTCCACCCCGGCGCCAAGCTTCTGCACCAGCTGCAGGTTCGGCAGCCGGGCAGGCAGATCCCCCTTCAGCGCCGAGACCGCCAGCACCGTGATCTCTTCCAGCTTGCCGGGCGCGGAGAGGGGACGGATATCGGCGCCGGGGTCCAGCGACCGCAGTTCATCCGCGAGTTGTTCTTCCGTGTACCAGCCGTCGTGTCCGATGCTGATCAGCACTGCCATGGGGCTCACCTGCTTGCTATACGCGTCCTTGCGCCGGACTAAGCCACGGTCCGGGGCAGAGCGACAGCAGCTTTCCGCCCGCCGCTGCCATCCCCTGCCGTGTCAGTCCAGGCGCCGGACCAGGATCTGGTTGCCCTCGCCGCGCTTGGTCTCGAACAGCCTGAGCGAGGCAATAAGGTCGCTCAGCTTGCGCTTGCCATAGCTGCGGGTGTCGAAATCCGGCGAGGCGGCGGTGATGTACTGGCCGATCTGGCCCAGGGTGAACCACTCGTCGTCCTGGTCGATGGCGTCCATTGCCCGGATCACCAGCTTGGTCGGGTCTGCCAGCTCCGCCGGTGCGTCATCGTTGGCGACCTCCGGTTTTTTGGCTTTGGGCTTGCCCTTGCCCGGGTCCTCCAGCAGGTTTTCAACATAGATGAACCGCTTGCAGGCTTTGACAAAGGCGGCGGGGGTCTTGCGCATCCCCATGCCGTAAACATCCAGCCCCTGTTCGCGGATGCGACTGGCCAGCCGGGTAAAATCGCTGTCCGAGGAGATCAGCACAAAGCCGTCAAAGCGGCCCGAATGCAGGATGTCCATCGCGTCGATCACCAGCGCGATGTCAGAGGCATTCTTGCCGGTGGTGTTGGCAAACTGCTGGTGCGGGACAATAGCCAGCGCCGCCAGTTTCTCCTTGTTCCAGCCCTGCGGGCTGCCGCCCGCAAAATCGCCGTAAATGCGGCGGATGCTGGCCTCGCCGAAGGAGGCGATTTCCTCGAACATCGCCTCCGCATATTTGGCCGAGATATTGTCAGCGTCGATCAGGACAGCCAGAAGCGGCGGTTTTGTTGTGTTTGCCATGGCGGAGTTGTGCCTCATTTGAGTGTGCCCGGCAGGGTGGCGGCACGGTTGCCTGCCATCAGCCCCTGCGGGATAGGTTGGGTTGAGTATGTGCAGCGCCCGCCAAGATGCAAGGGCGGCTTGCTGTGCGGAAACCGCCTGCAGCTGCCGGCCGGTGCGTAGGGGAGGGGGTGCACAAGGGGTGCACGGGTGGTGTACAGGGGGTGCCGCCGGCTTCCGCTCAGCGGCGGCTCAGGCGAAGGGATCTTCCGGATAGCCCACCCGCGCCAGATACAGCCCGTGACCGGGGCAAACCGGTCCGCAGGCCGCACGGTCGCGGGCCTCCAGCGCGGCCTTCACATCCGCAGGCTCCCAGGCGCCGGCGCCGACCCGCTCTAGCGTGCCGACAAAGCTGCGGACCTGGTTGTGCAGGAAGCTGCGGGCACGCACATGGAAACGGATCTCCGGCCCTGAAAAGCCCTGAACCCGCTCCACCGTCAGCTCATCCAGCGTCTTGACGGGGCTGGCCGCCTGGCAGATCGAGGAGCGGAAGGTGGTGAAATCATGATTGCCAATCAAGTGGCCGGCGGCGTCCTGCATGGCGTCCGTGTCCAGGTCATGGCTCAGCTGCCAGACCTGGCCTGCGTCATGGGTGGCAGGCGCGCGGCGGATCAGGATGCGGAACAGATACTGCCGCTCCACCGCTGAAAACCGCGCGTGCCAGTCATCCTCAACCCGGGCGCAGTCCACAATGGCGACCGGATCGGGCTTGAGATGGTAATTCAGCGCCTCCGAAAGGCGGAACGGATCCCACTCCTTGGCTAGGTCGCAATGGGCGACCTGTCCCAGCGCATGCACGCCCGCGTCGGTGCGCCCGGCGGCGGCGATGGTGTGTTCCCCGGGTTCCAGCCGCGCCAGCGCAGCTTCGATCGCGCCCTGCACGGACGGCAGCTCCTTCTGCCTCTGCCAGCCGGCAAAAGGCTTCCCGTGGTATTCGACTTTCAAAGCAAAACGCGGCATGGGCGGGCAAGTAGCAATGCAACAGGGCCGGGGCAAGTCCCGTCTGCACTCTGGTAAGCCGCCGGCCGGTTGCCTATCTTTGTGCGGGCAAGAACAGAGCAGGATCAGGGCCTTGGTGATAACTTCCCTTGCAGACGGGGTGATAAGCGGGGTGGAGAGCGTTACCAGCGGCCTCTCTTCTGCGCTGTTCGACCGGCCCTTGCGGCTGGGCGTCACCGGGCTGGCGCGCTCCGGCAAGACGGTGTTCATAACCTCGCTGGTTGCCAATCTGATGGACCGGGGCCGGATGCTGCAGCTGAACGCCGCGCGCGAAGGGCGGATCGAGGCGGCCTTTTTGCAGCCCCAGCCCGACGATACCGTGCCGCGGTTCGACTATGAGAGCCACCTCGCGGCGCTGACCGGGCCGTCACCCCACTGGCCGGACAGCACCAGGGCGGTCTCAGAGCTGCGTCTCAGCCTGAAGGTGCGGCCCGCCGGCCTTCTGTCCGGGCTGCAGGGGCTGCGCACGCTGCATCTCGATATCGTGGATTACCCGGGCGAGTGGCTGCTGGACCTGGCGCTCTTGGACAAGAGCTATGCGGAATGGTCCTCGGATGTGCTGTCGCGTATCGCCAGCCGGCCGCAGGCGCAGGGGTTTCTGACGGAAAAATCCAAGGCTGCCCCGGCAGGCACGCATGACGAGCCGCAGGCCCAGGCCCTTGCCGCCGCTTTCACCGGCTACCTGGGCGCCGCCCGCGCCGCCGGGTTCTACGACTGCACCCCTGGCCGCTTCCTGCTGCCCGGAGACCTGGAGGGGTCGCCAGTGCTGACCTTTGCGCCGCTGCCGCCGGAGGCGGGCGCCCCGCGCGGCAGCCTGTGGCGCGAGATGGAGCGGCGCTATGAGGCCTATAAATCCAAGGTCGTCAAACCCTTCTTCCGCGACCACTTTGCCCGCATCGACCGCCAGGTGGTGCTGGTGGATGCGCTGTCGGCGATCCACTCCGGCCCGCAGGCAGTGGAGGATCTGCGCCACGCGATGACAGATATTCTCAGCGCCTTCAAACCGGGCCGCAATCATTTCCTGACCCGGCTCTTGGGCGGCAAACGGGTGGAAAAGATCCTGTTCGCCGCCACTAAGGCCGACCATCTGCACCACGCTCAGCACGGCCGGATGACCGCCATCATCGAGGCACTGACCCGCGAGGCGCAGGACCGCGCCCGCTTTGCCGGGGCGGAGACCGCGGCGCTGGCCATGGCTTCCCTGCGCACCACCACCGAGGAGATGCGCGCCCACAACGGCACTGAGCTTCCTTGCGTCCGCGGCACCCTGCTGGAGACCGGCAAGCAGGCGGCGTTTTATCCCGGCGCGCTGCCTGAGGATCCCTCGCAGCTGCTCACGCCCGCCCGCCAAGGGGCCGAGCGCTGGCTGGAGGGCGACTATCAGGCGATGGCCTTTGCGCCCGCGCCGCTGACCCTGAAACACGGCAGCGGTCCGCCGCATATCCGCCTCGACCGCGCCGCCGAATTCCTGATCGGAGATGCCCTGTGACCCTCTCCTTGCGCCCTGCCGTTCCCTTGGATGCCGGTGCCGTGGGGGACATCCTCTACCGTTTCCAGCAGGACACGGAGTGGATGCCCAAGCTCTACACTTCGGCGGAGGTGATTTCCTTCTGCGGCCTGATGATCGACCGCGGCTGGGTCACCGTGGCGGAGCGGGACGGCAGCATAGCGGGGTTCCTGGCCCAGGACGGCCTGGAGGTCTGCTCGCTCTACCTCGCGCCGGGGGCGTGCGGGCAGGGGGCGGGCAAGGCGTTGCTGGACGCGGCCAAATCGTCCGCACCGCGGCTCACCTTGCGGACCTTCGCCGCCAACATCCGCGCGCAGAAGTTCTACCAGCGCGAGGGCTTTGCCGAAACCGGCCGCGGCGATGGCACGGGTAACGAAGAAGGTCTGCCCGATATCGCCTATGAATGGCGTGCCAAGCAGGAGGCGGCGGCATGAGCAAGAAGCCCGTCCTGTTCGAGCTCGATGAAGACGCCGGGGCGCCTCCGGTTGCGGAAGCCCCGCCGGTACCCGAACCCGCGGTGCCGGAGCCGCTGCCGCCGTCAGCGATGGAGCAGGCGGCCCGGATTGCCGCCCGCAAGCCGTCGCGCCTGGCACGCTGGTTCTGGGCGCTGCTGGTTGCGGTGGTTGGCGCAATGGCCTCGGTCGCGGCCTGGGATTTCGCGACCGGCCTGATCGCCCGGGTGCCGGTGCTGGGCTGGGCGGTCAGCGCCGGGCTGGCCCTTTTGCTGCTGCTGGCCCTGGCGATGGGCTTGCGCGAGCTGGCGGCGCTGTCGCGGCTGCGGCGGGTTGATACCCTGCGGCACCAGGCGGCAGAGGTTGCAGACCTGGCGGCGGCCCGTGCCTTCACCAACCGGCTGGAAGGTTTTTACAAGGGGCGCGAGGATCTTACCTGGCACCAGGCCCGGCTGGCAGAGCGCCAGGCTGAGGTTCTGGACGGCGATGCCCTTTTGCTGCTGGCGGAGGAGGAACTGCTGGTGCCGCTCGACGCCCTGGCCCTGCGGGAGGTGGAGGCCGCCGCCCGGCAGGTGGCCACGGTGACGGCAATCGTGCCGATGGCGCTGGCGGATATCCTGACGGCGCTGGTCTCCTCCCTGCGGATGATCCGCCGGGTGGCCGGGATCTATGGCGGCCGCCCCGGTTTGTTCAGCTCCTGGCGGCTGACCCGTGCGGTGCTGGCGCATCTGGCCGCCACCGGCGCGGTTGCCGCAGGCGATGACCTCTTGGAGCCGGTGCTGGGCGGCTCGGTCCTGTCCAAGCTCTCCCGCCGGTTTGGCGAGGGCCTGGTCAACGGCGCGCTGTCCGCCCGCGTCGGCATCGCCGCGATGGAGGTCTGCCGCCCGATGCCGTTCTCGCAAAAGCGCAAGCCCAGCACCCGCAAGGTGGTGCAGCGGGCGCTGACGGGGCTTTTTTCCAAGGAGAAATAGCGCGCGGCCCAGGCTCATGCGAAGCATGAGCCGCGCCCAAGGCTGCTAAGGTGTTCTGGCGCAGCCAGACTGCCGGCGGGCGCGGGAGCGCTTCCGCCGGCCTGTTTCAGAACAGGTTCGGCGGCTGGTCCTTGGGCTGGCGCATCGCCACGACGCCGGTGCGGAATCCTTCGCCGATGCGGTCGGCCAGCGCGCCCCATTGCAGCGCGGTCTGCGCTGGCAGTTCGGCCCGCAGCACCTCGTGGAACAGGCCCAGCCACATCGGGAAATGCTCCGCCTTCACGTCAGGCCGCGAGACATGCACCCGCATCGGATTACCGCTGTAGCTGCGCTCCCGCAGGATCGCATTGCGCCAGAACCCCGCAATCTTCTCCTCATGCTCCGGCCAGTCGGAGACATGCGCGGCAAAGACCGGCCCCAATACCGGGTGCGCTCTGACGCGCGCATAGAAGACCGCGACCACGCGGGAGATCTCCTCTGCGGTGATCTCAAACCGCGCCAGCGGGTTTGCGGTGTCTGTATCGCTCATAGGATGCTCCAGTCTGTTGTCGCCCGCTAGATAGTGCGGCGGCGGGGCCGGCGGAAGGGGGCAGGCGCATCTGCCGCGGCGCGGAGGCGCGGCACCACTGGCGCCCAGGGCCTCTGCCGCTATGCTGGACGCGTATTTGGCCGAAGGTATTGATTTATGGCGGAGAGCACCAAGCGGGTTCTGGTTCTGGGCGCTTACGGATTTATCGGCGCTGAGGTGGTCCGGGCCTTGCGGGCCGATGGGGTCTCCGTGACGGGCCTTGGCCGCAGCGCTGAGCAGGCGGCACGGGTGCTGCCGGGGGTGCCCTTCGCTGCGGGTGATCTGCGTCAGCTATTGCAGCGCGAAGACTGGGGGCCGCTGCTGCAGGGAGTGGACGCAGTGGTGAATTGTGCGGGCGTGCTGCAGGACATGGCGCCGGGAGAGCTGGAGGCCGTGCATCACACCGCCATTTCGGCCCTGGCGGCAGCCTGCGCTGAGCGCGGTATCAAGGTGGTGCAGGTCTCCGCTGCCGGGGCGGGGACAAAAGCCGCGACAGAGTTCATGCGCAGCAAGGGGCGGGGTGATGAAGCTTTGCGCGCCTCAGGTGCTGCAGCTTGGATCCTGAAACCCGGGCTGGTGATCGGGCAGGGGGCTTATGGCGGCACAAGGCTCTTGCGGATGCTGGCGGCGGTGCCTTTGGTGCAGCCGGTGGCGCTGGCCGGTGCTTCGGTGCAATGCGTGGGGATGCCGGACCTGGCCGCGGCGGTGGCGGCCGCGCTGACCGGAGTGCTGCCGCCCGGCACCTACGATCTGGTGGAAGATCAGCCGCACACGCTCGAGGCGGTACTGGCAGAGACCCGCAACTGGCTGGGTTTTGCGCCCGCCCGGATGGTGCTGCGGTTCCCGGACTGGCTGCTGCCGCCGGTCGCGGCCTGCGCCGATGCGCTGGGGCGACTTGGCTGGCGCTCGCCCTTGCGCAGCACAGCAATTGCGGAAATCCGCAGCGGCGTGCGCGGGGACCCGGAACCGTACCGCGCAGCCATCGGGCAGGGGCTCGCGCCCCTGGAAGCGATCTGCCAATCGCTGCCAGCAAGCCGTGCGCAGCGTCTGGATGCTCGAATGGCGTTGCTGATGCCGGTCGCGGTTGCAGTGCTGAGCCTGTTCTGGCTGGCCTCGGGGCTGGTCGGCTTGTGGCAGCTGGACTCCGCGGCCCAAGTGCTGCGGGCCAAGGGATGGAGCACTAACCTGGCCGGCTCGAGCGTGATTTTCTGGTTGCTCGCGGATATTGCCTTGGGGCTGGCTATCCTGTGGCGGCCCTGGGCGGAGCGGGCCTGCCTGGGGATGGCTGCGGTGTCGCTTGTCTATCTGCTGGCGGCCACGGTGGTGACGCCGGAGATGTGGGCGGACCCGTTGGGACCGCTGGTCAAGGTGCTGCCTGGCCTGCTGCTGGCGCTGATCACGCATCAATTGCTGCAGGAGCGTTAAAATGGACCCTGAGCTGACCCTGCGCTGGATGCATGTGATCGGCGCCTGTGTCTTGCTGGGAACCGGGGCAGGCATTGCCTTTTTCATGCTAATGGCGCATCGCACCCGCAACGCGCATCTGGTTGCCCATACTGCGGGTGTTGTGGTGCTGGCAGACCTCCTGTTTACCGCTACGGCGGTGATCGTGCAGCCCGTCACCGGCGGTCTGCTGGCCTGGCGGCTGGGCTGGCCGCTGAGCGAGGGCTGGCTGGCGCTGTCGCTGGGGCTATATGTGCTGACCGGGGCCTTCTGGCTGCCGGTGGTCTGGATCCAGCTGCGGCTGCGCGATTTGGCACGGGCCGCGGCCGAGGCAGGCGAGGCGCTGCCTGCGCGCTATCATCAGCTGTTTGCGATCTGGTTTGCCTGCGGCTTCCCTGCCTTTGTCTCGGTGCTGGCGATCATCTGGCTGATGCTGGCGCGGCCGGACCTGGGTGTGTGGCTGGTGCGCTGATTGATATCTTCCGACCGGCCGCAAGGCCGGGCAGCGCCCGACCCTCCCCACGGGAGGGCGCTTGGCGCCCACCCAGGGCAGGGCGCTGCCCTAGGCGTGATGCGGCACATCTGCCGCTTTACGCCTCCGCTGCTGCGGCCTATAAGGCCTCCCATGTCCCTATTCGCGGCCATCATTATTCGAATTATGTCCCCGGCGCTCTGAAACCAATGAGCCGCCGGGCAAAGGCGCTTGAGCCATCGCGCCGAACCGAATATCCCAATTTCCGACCTTGATCATCCAAAGGACGCCCCCGATGTGCGCCGACACGCCCCAGACGCCTGACTACAAAGACACCCTGAACCTGCCGAAAACCGATTTCCCGATGCGTGCAGGCCTGCCCAAACGCGAGCCCGGCTGGCTGGAGCGCTGGGCGCAGATGGGCGTTTACGACAAACTCCGCGAGAAGGCTGCCGCGGCCAAGGGCACGGACGCGGAACGCAAGCCCTTCACCCTGCACGACGGCCCCCCTTATGCCAACGGCCACCTGCACATCGGCCACGCGCTGAACAAGACCATCAAGGACATGATCGTGCGCTCCCATCAGATGATGGGCTTTGATGCGCGCTATGTGCCGGGCTGGGACTGCCACGGCCTGCCGATCGAATGGAAGATCGAGGAGCAGTACCGCAAGAAGGGCAAGAACAAGGATGCCGTCCCGGTGGTGGAGTTCCGCCAGGAATGCCGCGCCTTTGCCGACAGCTGGGTCGATATCCAGCGCGAGGAATTCAAACGGCTGGGCATCACCGGCAACTGGGATGATCCGTATCTGACCATGAACTACCACGCCGAAGCGGTGATCGCGGATGAGTTCATGAAGTTCCTGATGAACGGCACCCTCTATCAGGGCTCCAAGCCGGTGATGTGGTCACCGGTCGAAAAGACCGCGCTGGCCGAGGCCGAGGTCGAATATCATGACAAGGAAAGCTTCACCATCTGGGTGAAGTTCAAGGTGGCCGAGGCGGGCGGCTTTGTGGCCGCTGACGGCGAGGATGCGGATTTCGCAGGTGCCGACTCGGCGATCGTGGCGCAGGATCTGGAAGGCGCCCATGTGGTGATCTGGACAACCACCCCCTGGACCATCCCCTCGAACAAGGCGGTGGTGTACGGGGCTGAGATCGCCTATGGCCTTTATGAGGTGACCGGCACGCCCGAGGAATGCTGGGCCGCTGTGGGTGACAGGTTCATCCTGGCCGACAACCTGGCTGCCGATGTGTTCAAGCGCGCCCGCCTGGGTGAAGACCAGTACAAGCGCCTGCGCGGGGTCTCAGCTGAGGAACTGTCCAGCCTTTCGCTGAAGCACCCCCTTGCAGGTGCCGAGGGCGCAAACGGCGAATGGGATGCTATCCGCGACTTCCGCGCGGCGGATTTCGTGACCGACACCGAAGGCACCGGCTTTGTCCATTGCGCACCCAGCCACGGCATGGAGGAATTCGAGCTCTACCGTGATCTGGGCATGCTGGAGCAGGTCATCACCTACAACGTCATGGACGACGGTTCTTTCCGTGCCGATCTGCCGTTCTTTGGCGGCACCTACATCCTCAGCCGCAAGGGCGGCGAGGGTGATGCCAACAAGACCATCATCGACAAGCTGGTTGAGGTTGGCGGCCTGCTGGCACGCGGCAAGATCAAGCACAGCTACCCGCATTCCTGGCGCTCCAAGGCGCCGATCATCTACCGCAACACGCCGCAGTGGTTTGCCTCCGTCGACCGCAAGCTGGACGACGGCATGAATGAGATGGGCGACAGCATCCGCGAACGCGCCCTGCGCTCCATCGACGAGCTGGTGAAATGGTGGCCGCAGACCGGGCGCAACCGCCTGCATTCGATGATCGAAAGCCGCCCCGACTGGGTGCTGAGCCGCCAGCGCGCCTGGGGCGTGCCGCTCACCTGCTTCACCAAAAAGGGCGCGCTGCCGACCGATGCGGACTTCCTGCTGCGCAATGAGGACGTCAACAGGCGCATCGTTGCGGAGTTTGAGGAGCACGGCGCCGACGTCTGGTACGAGGACGGCTTCAAAGCGCGGGTTTTGGGGAACAGCGTGGATCCCGACGATTACGACCAGGTGTTCGACGTGCTGGACGTGTGGTTCGACTCCGGCTCGACCCATGCCTTTGTGCTGCGCGACCGCGAAGACGGCACCGAGGACGGCATCGCTGACGTCTACATGGAAGGCACCGACCAGCACCGCGGCTGGTTCCATTCTTCGCTGCTGCAGGCCTGCGGCACCAAGGGCCGCGCGCCGTACCGCAATGTGGTGACCCACGGCTTCACGCTGGACGAGAAGGGCATGAAAATGTCCAAGTCGCTTGGCAACACCATCGTGCCGGAAGAGGTCGTCAAGCAGTACGGCGCCGACATCCTGCGCCTGTGGGTGGCCCAGACCGACTACACCGCCGACCAGCGCATCGGGCCGGAGATCCTGAAGGGCGCCGCCGACAGCTACCGCCGCCTGCGCAACACCATGCGCTTCTTGTTGGGCTCACTTGGCGACTTCCGCGAAGATCAGCGGGTGGCGCCGGAGGATATGCCGGAGCTGGAGCAGTGGGTTCTGCACCGGCTGGCTGAGCTCGACCACAAGGTGCGCACCGGCTACCAGTCCTTCGACTTCCAGGGCGTGTTCTCGGCAGTCTTCAACTTTGCCACTGTGGACCTGTCAGCCTTCTACTTCGACATCCGCAAGGATGCGCTCTATTGCGACGGCGACACCCTGAATGCCCGCGCCGCGCGCACCGTGCTGGACATCCTGTTCCACCGCCTGACCACCTGGCTGGCGCCGATCCTGGTCTTCACCATGGAAGAGGTCTGGCTGGAGAAATACCCGGGCGGGGACAGCTCGGTGCATCTGCAGGACATCCCGGAAACCCCGGGCGATTGGCTGAACGAGCCGCTGGCCGCCAAGTGGTCCAAGATCCGCCAGGCCCGCCGGGTGGTGACCGCAGCGCTGGAGGTGCAGCGCACCGACAAGGTGATTGGTGCTTCGCTGGAGGCCGCTCCGGTGGTGCATGTGCGCGACACGGAGGCGCTGGCGGCGCTGAAATCGGTGAATTTCGCCGATATCTGCATCACTTCGGACATCATGCTGACCAATGATCCGGCTCCGGCCGAAGCGTTCCGGATGCCGGAAGTCGATGGTGTTTCGGTGGTGTTTGAGAAGGCCGACGGCGGCAAATGCCAGCGCTGCTGGAAGATCCTGCCGGATGTGGGCCGCCACAGCCATGCTGGCGTCTGCGGACGCTGCGACAGCGCGCTGAGCTGACCCGCCGCTCACCTCAGGGTAGAATTCAACGCCCGGCCCGATGGCCGGGCGTTGTCATTTTTACGCTGCTGTTGCGGTATTTCCCGCACTTTTCCCGTGTGCCGCCTTGTGTCGCGGCATTTTGGATTCCTCTAGATGTTGACCGGTTTTCCACAACTGGTTAAGAATTCGTTAATTCCACGAAGATTTTCAGCCGTTATTTCAAAACATGGCATGGGGCAGGGGGGCAGTTTTCAATGCTGAAGCTGAAGGCGGACGCGCAACCGGCGGACGAGCTTGGCGCGCCGCGCAAGATGGCGGTCCGGATTGACGGGATCTCTGCGCCGAAAAACATGAAAATCGGGCTGGTGTCTGGCGGTGCGGACCAAATGGCAAGCGCGGCTCCGGCCCCGGTCAAGATGCCCGAACCCGCAGTCGCAAACGCAGCACAGGCGGCGCAGATTTCTCCGCCCGCCGCACAGCAGGCGCCTGCGCGAACCCTGAAACTTGTGAAGGCGGCGCAAGCTGTCAGAGCGGCCCTAGCCGCCCGTCGTGCGCAGGCAGCCCGGCAGCCTGTTGCGGCTGCTGAAACCGGAAGCCCGCTGCCGAAACTGGGCCTCGCTGCGGCCGGGCTGGCGGTGGCCTCTGCCATGCTGCTCTATTTCCAGTTCGGTGGTGCCGCCGCGCCTGCAAAAACAGAGCAGGCCAGCCTGGCGCAGGACGCCGGTCTTCCCGCTGGGGCGGCTTCGGCTGCGGGCCTGGCAGAGGGCGCAAGCAGCAGCGAGGACGCTTTGGTTGCCCGCATCACTGCAGGCACGCTGGCCGCCCTGCGCAGCAAACAGGCTGAGGCCGCCACGGCAGTTCCGGCCGCTGCCGCGACAGCGCCCGCGGAAGGCACTGCGCTGTTCAAAATGGTGATGACAGCCGCCGCCCAGGGCCAGTCCGAGGCCTACATCGACCAGATGGTGAACGGCGCCTATGCACGCCAGGAAATCACCGTGCCCGCCAGTTTGATCCGCGCCGACGGGCGGGTCGACACGGCCACGCTGCTGGCTCTGTTCGTCGGCAATTGATCTTTGCTCCGGCGGCCGCGCCGGAGCTGCCACCGGGCATCCGCACAGGCTTTGGCCCTGCTGGACCGGCGGCTTTTCAAAACAAAAACAACACAGACACGCGCCGCAGCCCGCAAACGGGCGCGGTGGATAAGACTTCCGGGGGGACCATGAAGACGTTTTTCGCTGCCGCAGCCATGGGGCTGTTTGCCCTTGCCGCCAACTCCGCAGCCGCCGAGACCTGCGGCGGGGTTTACACTGTGCAGTCCGGCGACAGCCTGTCGGTGATTGCCGACAAAATGTACAAGGACGCGGGCAAGTGGAGCGCCATCCACAACCGCAACATCGACAAGATCGGCCCCAAGCCGAACGCGATCCGGGTCGGCATGAAACTGTCGCTGGCCTGTCTCGAGGGGCTGCCGCTGGGGCTGCCGGGCGGCAAGGAAATCTCCGCCGCCGTTCCCGCCGCTGCGGTGCCGGTCAAGGTGGCACCCGGCAACGCCGCGGTGCGCAAGAAGATCAACCTGCTGACCGGCGACGATTACGCGCCTTTCACCTCCAAGGCTGCGCACAACGGCGGGCTGATCACCGAGGTGGTGAACGCCGCCATGGCCAAGGCAGCGCCGGCCGAAGGCTATGCCATCCACTGGGTGAACGACTGGTCCTCGCATTTCGACCCGCTGCTGTCCAACGCGCTGCTGGACCTGGGCTTCCCCTGGTACAAGCCCGACTGCGAAACCATGCCGGACAGCTACCGCTGCCAGAACTTTCATTTCTCGGAGCCGATGTTCGAAACCCTGATGCTGCTGTTTGCCGACAGCGGCCGGCCCTTCGCCTTTGAGCAGGACAGCGACATCGAGGGCAAGACCCTGTGCCGCCCCGCGGGGTATCTGACCTTTGACCTGGATGAGCGCGGCCGCAACTGGATTGCGGAGAAGAAAATCACCCTGAAGCAGCCGCACAAGGTGAAGGACTGCTTTGACATGGTGGCCGCGGGGGAGGCCGATGCGGTGGCGATCAACGAATTCACCGGCCGCAGCGTGATGAAAGAGCACGGGCTGGAGGGTCAGTTCACCATCCTGCCGCAGCCGCTGTCGGTGCTGGGCATCTATGTGGTGGTCCACAAGACCCACCCGCGCGCGGAGGAGATGCTGTCGATGATTAACACCGGCCTGCGCAGCATCCAGGAGGACGGCAGCTATCAAGCGATCGTCGAGGACCATATGGCCCGGATCTGGGCCGGTTTCTGAGGAGGATGCCATCATGAAACGGTTGTTCTCCCGCCTTCTTCAGCTGGCCGCGGTGTTCAGTTTTGCGCCGGCCGCGGCCTGGGCAATCTGCGATGTCGATTATGTGGCCCAGCCCGGCGACACGCTGTTCTCCATCGCCGAGACCCATTATGGCGAACGCGAGCGCTGGACGCTGGTATACTACCGCAACCAGAAACTGCTGGCGGGCGCGACAGTGCTGCCGGGCCGCAAGCTGTTCATTCCCTGCATCACCGGGGCGACCGCGCCGGATGCCACACCGCTGCGCAAGGACAAGGCAGAGCTGACACTGCTGACCGGCGGCGGCTATGCGCCCTTTACCGGCCGCGGCCTGCCGGGTCAGGGGATGGTGACCGAGCTGGTCAACGCCGCGCTGGAACTGGCGCCCGCGCCGGTCAGCTATTCGGTCAGCTGGGAGGACGACTGGTCCAAGCACCTGTTTCCGATGCTGGACCAGAAGGAATTCGACATGGGCTTTCCCTGGCTCAAGCCCGACTGCGCGGCTGAGCCGGACAATGAGCGCTGCGCTAACTTCCATTTCTCCGAACCGGTGATGACCCTTCCGGTCATGCTGTTTGCGCGCGCGGGCAGCGGCTTTGAGTACCGCGAGGATGCGGACGTTGAGGGCAAAACCCTGTGCCGCCCGGCCGGCTATTTCACCCATGATCTGAACCGCACCGGGCGCCGCTGGCTGGACGAGGACAAGATCACGCTGGTGCAGCCGAAAACCCCTGCTGACTGTTTCCGTATGGTGGCAGAGGGCAAGGTGGATGCGGTCGCGGTCAACCTGTTCCTGGGCGCCAGCACAATCGTCCGGGAAGGGCTGCGCGACACAGTTGTGCCGCTTGAAAAACCGCTTTCGGAAGAGGGCCTGCATGTGGTGATTTCCAAGCGCCACTGGCGCGGCACCACCCATCTCTACCGGATCAATGCGGGCCTGCAGAAGCTGCGGGGCAGCGGCCGGTTCGAAGAGATCATGTCACGCCACCTGGAGCTGTTCTGGGCGCAGCTGCAATAAGGCGCGGCTGCATCAGGCCGACAGGGTTTTGGCCGCCTCATAGCCGTGGCAGGCCGCCTCGCATTCCGTCTCGCTGTCCGGGGTCTGATGCTCGGCGCGCTGCAGCAGCAGGTGCTCCGCCAGAACCGGGTTTTCCGGAGGCAAGCCGGTTTCGGCCTCAGCGCCGTGCCCGCCGGGGGCGGCCGGATGCCTGCGGCGGTCATTCGGATCGGACGGCTCCAGGGGGGGGGCGTCGGGTTCCTGCTCCCGCGGGCTGGTGTTTGCGGATTCGCTGCGGTCCGGGTCGTCAGAGCGCACAACCGGACGGGCGGTCAGATGGCCGCGGTTCGGTTTGACAGGATCTACCCTTCCTGAAACTGGCAAAAACATAGAGCGGGTCCTTCGCGGTGGCTGTGAACCGGTCTAAAGCGAAGGTTAATGCAAAGCGCTTAACATCAGGTTAATGCGCTTTGGGAGGCGCTGCCGCCGGATCGCTGCTTGAAGCTCAGCCTGGTTGGCCAGTAATGAGCCGGGCCTTGGCATAGCTGGCTTCCGCTTGAAGCGCGCTGACCGGTTTGGGGCCCGCCTGGCAGCCATTCATCAGATCCTGGTAGAACGTGGCCATGTCGGTGCCGTTCACCTGCTTCAGGTTCAGCGCGTCAGTGCGGGCCGCGGAGCGGGCCGGGCCGATGTACTGCGTGGTCAAGGCGTCGGGGCGGGCGCCGCTCAGCGCTTCCTCCCGCTGCACGCTGCGGGCCAAGCCCCGGGAGGTGCCGTCGATCAGGGGTGCATCCACCGGCTGGCCGCCTGCTTGTGCGATTGCGGGCTGCCTCCGGTACGCGGCCTGAAGCTGCTTCATGCCGTTGTACAGACTGGCGGTGCTGGACACTGCAGACAGCATTTGAATACCTTTCACTCCGTTCTTGAGACTCACTTTATGATAATTTGACGTAATCTGGTGAGGAAACCTTAGCATTGGTTAACGCGCTGTTAACCGTACCGGCGCAAGCCAGGCGCGGGCCGCCTTGCCAGCGGGACAATTCCCAGGGATGATGCGGGCTTTGGCAGAGCCGGGGGTGCGGGATGATTTCAGCCAGCCTTGAAACGCCTGTCGGTGCGCTCAGCGTGACAGAGCGGGACGGCGCAATCGTGCGGCTGGCCTGGTCTGCGGCGGCAACAGGGCAGTCAGCCTTGCTTGACCGGGCGCTGGACCAGCTGCGCGCCTATTTCGCCGGCGAGCTGACGGCATTCGATTTGCCGCTGCATGTGGATGGCTCTGATTTCCAGAGGGCGGTATGCGAGACGATGCAAGCGATCCCCTTTGGCGAAACCCGCACCTATGGGGACATTGCCAAAGGGCTCGGCGCCCCGCCGCAGCCGGTGGGCAATGCCTGCGGCGGCAATCCGATCCCTGTGATCATCCCGTGCCACCGGGTGCTGAGCGCAACAGGCCTGGGCGGATTTTCCGGACAAGGCGGGGTGGAAACCAAGGTTGCTCTTCTGAAACACGAAGGCGCCGCCAGCCTGCTGATCTGATCCGGCAGGCGGGCCGCGGTGTTCAGGAATGCTACCTTACGGCTGAACATGGCCCCGGGCCATGCGTCAGCAAGGGGCGGAGGAGCAGCGTCCCTCTGGTGAATATCCGGGCCGCGGGGCGGCACGGGCGGGGTCAGGCAAACAGCGCCTTCACCTGGTCATAGAGGGGTGCGGTGTCCGTGCCGGAGCTTTCGGAAAAATCGCTGATCAGCGCCAGGATGACCGATTCCATATCGGCTTCGGACGGTGCCTCGGGGGCGGGTGCCGCGGCGGTTTCTGAAATGCTGTCCGGGCTCTCCGCCGCGGCTGCCCCGCCGGTGGCTGCGGTGCCGGAGGTGTCTCCTGCCGGCGGCTGGGCAGCCTCTGCAGCCTCGGCCTGCTTGGCGCGCCAGCCCCAGGCCTTGGCGTGGTCGGGCGGCCCGGGCTGCTTGCTGCCGGTCACTGCGTTCAGGGCATTGCTCAGCCCGTTTGGGGGCAGGGCAGGGGCGGATACGGGTTGCATGGCGGTCTCCTGTGATCGCTGCCGCAAGGGCAAGTTCCGCATCAGTGTCCGCATTGGCCCGTTAAATCGGGCTTACCGGCAGGGCCGCTTTCTAGGGCAAACTCCATTCAAACTTTCGGCGATTTGCCAAAGCCCCTTAGCGCATACGAAAAGCGCTGCCGGAGCAGGGCAGCGCGTGCGGTCCGCCGCAGGCTCAGGGATGCGACGGCGCGCGGCGGCGTTCGGGAATGATCTGCTGGGCAATGCCGACAAACAGCAGGTAGACCGAGGTGACCACCAGCCCCCAATGGGCCCAGCTGGCCGGATGGAAATCGACCCAGGCGGCCCAGCCGGCAAAGAACGTCCAGGCCAGCGCCACCGGCAGCGAGACCTTGCGCCAGCGGGCCGTGCGCACCGGATGGATGAATTTCAACGGCAGGAACATGGCAATGGACAACAGCGTCACCAGCACCAGAATGGTCCAATGGCTGGGTTCCAGCGCAAAGATCACCAGCACCGGCATGTTCCACACGCCGGGATAGCCGGAAAAGGAATTGTCCTTGGTCTTCATCCGCGTGTCGGCGTAATACATCGCGCTGCCGAAGGTGATAACGATGATCGCGAACCAGCCGGTCCAGCCCGCCATCAGCCCGGACTGGAACAGCGCAAAGGCCGGGATGAAGACATAGGTCAGGTAGTCGATGATCAGGTCCAGCAGCACCCCGTCGAATTCCGGCGAGTAGCGCTTGACGTGGTAATGCCTGGCCAGCGGGCCGTCGACGCCGTCCACGGCAAAGGCCACCACCAGCCAGACGAACATCAGGCTCCACTTGCCGTCCGCTGCTGCCAGCATGGCCAGCATGGCGAAGACGGCGCCAGTTGCAGTGAGCAGGTGTACGGAAAGGGCGCGGATCTGAGGTGTCATGGGTCCCTGATGGCGAATTTGCCCCGGGCCCGCAACCGTTCAGTGCAGATTTGGGCGGAATTCCGTGCCCGCAGCAAACTGGATTCGGGCCATGCGGCGGCCAAAGGGGGCGGGGTCGGTGATATCAGGGGAGGAGAACGGCGCCCTGGAGGGCATATCGCCCATCCGCTCCCACGGCTGGCCGCCGGGCGGCGGGGCAGGGGCGGCAGGGGCACCATCGGCAAACAGGGCGGCAGAACCGGTCATGGTCATAGCGGAATCCTTTCTGGATCGGTTTCCGCCATAAAGCCGGAGCGGCCTTAACACCGGCTTGCCGGGGGCTGAAATAATATAGTGCATTTTAGCTAATCCGGCCCGGATCAGCGGATCCGGCTCAGGTCAGGATATCCGGTTCAAGCGGGCTCAGCCGCAGCAGCTGGTCCCCCTTTGCACCGGCGGGCAGGGAACCGTGCCGTAGGAGCAGAACACGCAGCAGTCGCCGGGACGGGGCCGCAGCAGGGTGCGGCAGCCCGGGCATTCGTGGAACCACTGGCAGGCGTCCTGCGGCATCGTTTCCGTGGCCTGATGGCCGCAGGACGGACAGGTGAGAGTGCTGGTCAGGACGGGGTCTTCAGGCATTGTGCCGGACATGGGCAGGCCTCCCTGTCCCCAGCAGAGGCCGGAAACCGCGCCGGGTCAAGTCATGCCTTGGGGTGGGCGCGCATGTAGACGTCCATCAGATGGGTGGTGTCCACTGCCGTATAGGCCTGTGTGGTCGACAGTGAGGCATGGCCGAGCAGCTCCTGAATGGCGCGCAGGTCGCCGCCCGCTTCCAGCAGATGGGTGGCAAAGCTGTGGCGCAGCGCATGCGGGGTCGCGGTGGCTGGCAGCCCCAGCTGGGCGCGGGTCTTGGCCATCACCCCCTGGATCTGTCGCGGGTTCAGCGCGCCGCCGCGCACGCCCCGGAACAGCGGCGCTGCCGCCTCCTGCGGGTGCGGGCACAGCTCCAAGTAGCGGCCAACGGCATCGCGGGCGGCGGGCAGAACCGGCACCACCCGTTCTTTCTTGCCCTTGCCCAGGATGCGCAGCACCGGCGGCAGCGGTGCGTCGCTGCCCTTCAGCCCCAGCGCTTCTGAAATCCGCAGGCCGCAGCCGTAAAGCAGCGTGACCACCGCCACATCGCGGGCGGCGACCCAGTCCTTGTCCGATTGCAGCTCCACCGTTTCCAGCACCGCTTTGGCAGCTTCCGGGGCCAGCGGGCGGGGCAGCTTCTTTTGAAATTTGGGTGCGCGGGCGGACAGCACCGCGGCCGGTTCAAACCCCTCGCGCTCCGCCAGCCAGCGGTAGAACGTCTTGACCGCCGACAGCTTGCGCGCCAGCGACCGCGCGCCGGTGCCGGAGCTGCGCTCCGAGGCCATCCAGGCGCGCATGTCTGCGGTGGTGATCCGCGCCAGCGCGCCCAGCCCCTGCGGGCCGCCGGAATGCTGCGTCATGAAGGCAAGAAACGCGGTCACATCGCCGCGGTAAGCCGTCAGCGTGTTGTCCGAGGCATCTTCCAGCCCGCCCAGCCGCTCCAGCCAAAACTGCAGCGCATCGCGGCAGGCGGGGGAAATCAGGGTCATGACAGCCAGTAGCGCATCGAGCGTTCAAAAACGCCGCCGAAAAAGGCCAGGAGATCGCTGCCCTGCATGGGGGAAAACTGATGCGGGTCTTCTGAGCCCATCACCAGCATTCCGGGCAGGCGGCCCTCGCCCAGGTCCAGCATCAGGCAGGCCTCCGAGCGGATCCATTCGGCCTTCTGGCCATAGACCCGGGGGCTGGCGCTTTGAGTCTGGCGCAGGGTCACGCTGCGCTGACTGCCGGGCTGGCCGACATAGCTTTCGGTAAAGCCCGGGCCTGCCAGTTTCAGCGAACCGGACTTGCGTTCTACCTCGTCGCCGCCGGGCTGTGAGGTTTCCAGCACCAGCGCCAGGGCGTCGACCCGCAGGATCTCCGGCATGTCCTGCTCCAGACAAGCGAGGAAGGCGGTAAAGTCCTGCGGCTCCAGCAGACGCAGCACCGCCCGGTGGATCAGGTTGGTGCCGGCCAGGTTGTCGTAAGCCGCGGCAATGACGGAGCGGTGGGTGTCCTCCAGCCGGTCGAGCCTTGCCGCCATCCGCTCCATTGCGATGCCGCGCAGGTCAACGACATTGGAACCCATCGCCCGCTCATTGGCGGCAACTAGGGCATTCATCAGGTGCTGGTCCTCCAGCACCGCATCGGGTTTGGCGAGGATCGCCTCGCGCAGCTGGTCTTCCAGGCTGATTGAAGGGCTTGTACTGCTCATGCGTGAAACTCTTACGGCTCCGGACCTCTGACGGGTTTGGTCCCGTGTATAACACGGGTTTTGCGCAATGCTGCGGAAAAATGCGGGGGCGGAGGAAATTGCCGCGCG
>NZ_JBQKUH010000028.1:0-56788 GCF_054968485.1 Leisingera sp. G5_S3_59_S7 | reverse complement strand
TTTCGGGACAGCCGCAGGCGGGCCTGAAAGGGGCGGGAGCGCTTGGCGGCTGGGCGGGAGGGACCTCAATGCAATTAGCGTCAGCAGACCGGCCTGCAGGCGTAAAACACCAGCAACTGTTCAAAGGCCGGCAGCCGCAAGGTCTAGGACTTGCGGCTGAGGGAGGCTTTCACACTGCAGGCAGCGTGAACCGGGAAATCAGATCAGCCCGCGCCAGCGCAGGACCACGATCAGCAGGATCAGCACCATCAGAATGGAAAACGCGATGCTGCCCAGCACGCCCAGCCAGAAGCCCTTGCGCCGGTCGGCAATGTCGACTTCCTTCAGATGCGCCTTAACCTCCCGGGCGGCGCCGCGCAGCGGTTTTTCGTCCACTGTCTGCCGCAGCTTGGGGTGTTCCAGCAGCGGCAGCGCACCGGCCAGTTTCATGCCCTGTTTGTAGATCCGGCGCGGCAGCCGGCGGCGGACACGTTTCAGCGCGGCGGCAAAGTCGCCGGAGGCGTGCTCGCGCTCCTTCAGCAACGTGCGGATCTCTTCGATATCCTGGTCCAGGCTGGCGGCCATTCCGGCACTCTCCCTCAGCTGCCTCGTTCCGGCACCCTAGCCTGCGGCCGCGCCCGCCTCAATGGGGCTGGCAAGCCTTTGCCTGCCCCGCTATCAAGGCGGCATGCTGAACTCGATCACTCATGGCTCTGCCACCGGAAAACCGCCGCTTCTGATTGCCCATGGGCTTTATGGGTCCGCCCGCAACTGGGGCGTCATCGCCAAACGCCTGTCGGATGAGCGGGAGGTGATTGCGGTGGACATGCGTAACCACGGCGACAGCCCGCGCACGGACAGCCACACCTATCCGGAGCTGGCAGAGGACCTGGCCGGGGTGATCGCGGCCCATGGCGGGCAAATGGATGTGATCGGCCATTCGATGGGCGGCAAGGCCGCGATGATGCTGGCGCTGAACCACCCGGAGGCGGTGCGGCGGCTGGTGGTTGCCGACATCGCGCCGGTGGCTTACGGCCATAGCCAGATCCAGTACATCCATGCGATGAAGTCGCTGGATCTGGAGGCCATTGAGCGCCGCCCCGAGGCCGCAGCCCAACTGGCCGAGGCCGGGGTGGATCCGGCGCTGCAGAGCTTCTTCACCCAGTCGCTGGACCTGCCGAACAAGCGCTGGAAGCTGAACCTGGACACGCTGGCGGATCAGATGCCGAACATCATGTCTTTCCCGCAGACCGAGGCATCCTGGGACGGCCCTGCCCTGTTCCTGTCAGGCTCCGAGTCGGATTATGTGCTGCCCGAACACCGGGACGAGATCCGCACGCGCTTTCCCGCCGCCCGCTTTGCCAAGCTTCCCGGCGCGGGCCATTGGCTGCACGCCGAGAAGCCGCGGGAGTTCGAAGCTGCCGCGCGGGTGTTCCTCAACGCCTAGGCGCCGCGGGCATAAAGCTGCTTGGCAACCAGCCAGGCGACCGGCAACCCCGCAACCGCACCTGCCGCCGCCGAAGCGAGAATCGCCTGAACCGAAACCATTCCTGCCACCAGAACCGCGATCACGCCAACGCCTGCCAGGCTGCTGCCGATCAGCGAATAGAGGATGGATGCAAGGCGCAACATGGGCTTTCTCCTATGCCTTTGACTGTCTTGCGCACAGGCATAGGGATTCGCGAATATGTACGCCTTGATCCTGATCAGTTTGCGCCTGAAGCAATCCTAGCGGGTATACATTTGTTTCTTGAAGGCCCGGGTCCGGTCCGTCGCCGCCGCAGAGCCGTCGTGATAGGTGCCGAACCATTTGTCGAACGGAATTTCAGAGGTGCCGTAGTTGCACTCGAAATAGCGGTGATGCAACTGGTGGAAGAAATCCCCGGCCTTGGCGGCCTCGGTTTCCCCGGCAATCACCCGCTCAAACCCGGAATGCGACAGCACCGGGCTGATCTGCTGGAACATCGCGTGAAACGCCAGATGCAGCGGGTGCGACGGCACGATCAGGTGGATGAAATAGGTGGTGAAATAGAGCAGGTTTTCATACCAGTGGTTGGAGATCCCTGACCACGGGCCTGTATTGACGTTGCGGTGATGCACCGCGTGGACGTGTTTATAGAGCCGCGGGTGATGTTCCAGCCGGTGCACCCAATAGAAATGCAGGCCGGACCACATCGGGATGAACAGCAACCAGACCACGCACCAGACCGGGGCTTCGGCAAAGTCACAACCGGCACCCAGCCATTAGCCATCAGCCAGTAGATGCCCCACTGATAGACCGTCGCCACGGTAATAGCGCTGCCGAGGGTCCACCAGATATTGTCCAGAACCTGGTTCTTGAAGGTGAAGGTACCGTTGCCGCGGGACAAGTCGCGCTTGTCGAACTTCTTCCGCATCCCCTGGCCCTTGCGCATGTACAGCCACCAGTGCAGCCCGCCGGCAACAGCCGCCTGCGGCAACAGGTTGGCAAGCCAGACCTGCAGCATCCAGCCTGGGCGGAACGCCGCCATTTCCGCCAGCGGCGGCAGCAGCCACGCATAGATCGCCAGCGCCAGCAGGAAGCAGACCGTCAGCGATGTGATTTCCATCCAGGCGCCGCGGTACCAGGCGAGAACCGCTGCCGGGCGCGGCGGCCAGCTGAACAGCGGGTTGAGCGGCACAGGTCCGTTGGGGCGGTAGTGCCAGCGTTCTGCCTCGCGGTCAGGGAGTGTGCCGTGCATCGGGCTGCCTCCTGCTTATGGCCTCAGGTTGCGTAGTTCGAGCCCTCGTCGTCGAGGATCGCCTTCAGCTCCGCCAGGTGCCGGTCGGCCTGGTCCGGATACTCCTCCAGCTCCTGCGCAGTCTTCTCGGCGATCTCGTCGCTCAGCACCCGCAGCTTCTGGCCGGTTTGCAAGGCACGGATATAGGTCTCCGCGGCGCGCTCGAAGTAATAGAGCCGGTTGAATGTGTCCGCGACGCTGTCGCCGATCACCAGCACCCCGTGGTTGCCCATGATCATGGTCTTGACCTTGGGGTCGGTCAGCATCAAGGCACAGCGGGCGCCCTCGTCTTCAAATGCCAGCCCGCCGAAATCGCTGTCGACCACATGGCGGTTGTAGAAGGTCGCAGTGTTCTGGTCGATCGGCGGCACGGTGCTGTCGGCGAGGCAGGCCAGCACCGTGGCGTGGATCGAATGCACATGCATCACGCAGCGCGCGTGCGGACAGAGGCGGTGGATGGAGCCGTGCAGCCCCCAGGCGGTTGGATCCGGCGCGTCGGGGCGCTGCATCGTTTTGGGATCGTTTGCATCCAGCAGCAACAGGCCAGACGCCTTTACGCGGGCGAAATGAACCTGGTTGGGGTTCATCAGGAACCGGGTGCCGTCCTCATTCACCGCAAGGCTGAAATGGTTCGCCACAGCCTCGTGCATGTTCAGCCGCGCGGTCCAGCGGAAGGCCGCGGCCATGTCGACACGCTCCTGCCAATGGGTGAGGTTCGGGCTCAGGTCCGCTTGCTTGTTCATTCTGGCGCCTCCGAGTTTGCTTTTCCTAGTGGTGCCAGCCGCTTTGCCTGCTGACAAACGATGGATTCAGCCGCTATGCATTAAGTGAGCTAATGCATAGGTGATACATTCATGCAGCCCCCCGGACCGCCGTCATCCTCCCTGCCCCCGCTCACCTGGCTGCGCGCCTTTGAGGCCAGCGCCCGGCACCTGTCGTTCACCCGCGCCGCGGCAGAGCTGAACCTGACGCAATCGGCAATCAGCCAGCATGTGCGCAGCCTGGAGAACTTTCTGGGGAGGGAGCTGTTCATCCGCAAAACCCGCGCGCTGGAGTTGTCGGAGGCCGGGGCGAATTACATGCCGATCGTGCGCGAGGCGTTCGACCTGATTGCCGCCGGCACCCAGGCCTTTACCGGCGGCGACCAGGGGCGGCATCTGGTCTTGCAGTGCAATATGGCATTCTCGGTGTTCTGGCTGTCGCCGCGCCTGCCCCGGCTTTATGAGCGCTTTCCTTGGCTGGTGCTGAATATCGTGACGCCGATCTGGGATCCGGAACGCCATGCCAGCTCTGCCGGGACGGAAATCCGTTTCGGCCGCCCGAATGACATGTCAGCGGCAGCGGTGCGGCTGACCTACGACCGGTTCTATCCGGTCTGCGCTCCTGATTATCAGGATGGCGCGTTTGATTTCGGCAGCGCAACGCTGCTGGATTGTGCAGGCGTGACAGGCTCCTGGGGCGCGTGGTTCAAGTCGCAGGACCTGCCGTTTGAACGCAATCACGAGATCAACCTGGCCTCCACTTACGTGATCGCCATGACCGCGGCGCTGAATGGTGCGGGCATGGCAATGTCGCATGACACGCTGGCGGGCGGGCTGCTGGAGAGCGGCCAGCTGGTCCGGGCCAGCGATCACTCGGCAGAGCTGCTGGAGAATTACTTTCTGATGCCGCCGCCCAGCCATGCCAGCACCCCGGCCTCGCGCGCGTTTCTGGAGTGGCTGGAGGGGGAACTGCCGCCGGTTTAGACTGCCCCGCCCGGCGGCACCCCGGGCAGCGCCCGTCCGCCCCCACGGGCGGGCGCTACGCTTCCGCCCGCGGACGAGCACTGCCCTCACAATGTGCCGCCAACGCCAAACTTTCAAATTTCCCTAACAAGTCCTGCCGAATGTTCGCAATGCGCCCGCACCTTGCGCCATTCCCGCCTTGCTGCTAAACGCGCGGCACCGGTCGCAGCCTACCCGGTCACCAAAACAAGGGTTCAAAAATGAAAACTATCGTTATCTGCTCGGGCGGGCTGGATTCCGTTTCGCTTGCCCATATGGTCGCTGAGGAACATCAGCTGACCCGTCTTGTCTCCTTCGATTACGGCCAGCGCCACAGGAAGGAACTCGACTATGCCGCCGCCGCAGCCAAACGGCTGGGCGTGCCGCATGACATCATCGACATGAGAGGCATAGGCGCCGCGCTTTCGGGCTCGGCCCTCACCGATGACATCGACGTGCCGGACGGCCACTACGAGGAAGAGACCATGAAGGTCACCGTGGTGCCGAACCGGAACGCGATCATGCTGACCATCGCCTATGGCATTGCTGCCGCAAACGGAGACGACGCGGTGGCAACCGCAGTGCATGGCGGTGATCACTTCATCTATCCGGACTGCCGCCCGGCCTTTACTGAGGCCTTTGATGCCATGCAGCGGGCCGCGCTGGACGGTTATGCCGACGTGCGGCTGTATACCCCGTTTGTGCAACGCACCAAGGGCGACATCGTCACCGCCGGTGCCAAGCACAACACCCCCTTTGCCGAGACCTGGTCCTGCTACAAGGGCGGCGAGAGGCACTGCGGGCGCTGCGGCACCTGCGTGGAGCGGCGCGAGGCGTTCCACTTGGCTGGGGTCGAGGATCCGACGGACTACGCCGACCCGGAGTTCTGGAAGGCGGCAATAGCCGCCAAGGACGGCGCCTGATGTTCCGGATCACCAAGGAGTTCCACTTCTCCGCCTCTCACCAGCTGACCCATCTGCCGCCGGACCACCAATGCGCCCGGCTGCACGGGCACAACTATGTCGTGGTGGTGGAGCTGGCGGCGAAGGAGCTGAACAGTGACGGCTTCGTGCGCGACTATCACGAGCTGAAGCCGCTGAAGGAGTATATCGACGAAACCTTCGACCACCGGCATCTGAATGACGTTCTGGACGGGCATTCAACAGCGGAAAACATGGCGAAGCATTTCTATGACTGGTGCCATGCGCGCTGGCCCGAAGTGGCCGCGGTGAAGGTCTCGGAGACGCCTAAGACCTGGGCGGAGTACAGGCCGGAGGTTGGGCCGTGACCCTGCGCATCGCTGAAATCTTCGGCCCGACGATCCAGGGCGAAGGCGCCCTGATCGGGGAGCCCACGGTGTTTGTGCGCGCAGGCGGCTGCGATTACCGCTGCTCGTGGTGCGATAGCATGCACGCGGTCGACAGCGGCTACCGGCATGACTGGGCGGTGATGGCGCCCGAGGAGGTCATGGCCGAGGTGCGCCGCCTGTCGGGCGGCAAGCCGCTGACCGTCTCCATCTCCGGCGGCAACCCGGCGATCCAGGACTTTGCCCCGGTGATCGCTTATGGCAAGGCCGAAGGCTACCGCTTTGCCTGCGAGACCCAAGGATCGGTCAGCAAACCCTGGTTTGCGGATCTGGATACGCTGGTGCTGAGCCCCAAACCGCCCTCCAGCGGCGAAACCGTGGATTGGAAGGCCTTTGATCAATGCCTTGAGGCGGCACAGGGCTGCGGTCAGGCGGTGATGAAGATCGTGATCTTTGACGACAAGGATTACGCTTGGGCCAAGGCCGCCGCGGAGCGCCACCCGGAGCTGCCACTGTACCTGCAGCCCGGCAACCCGGAGGTCGACCCCGCCCAGCCGGTCGACTTGCAGCAGGCCACTGACCGTCTGCTGTGGCTCATCGAAAAAGTGACCGGCGACGGCTGGTTCACCCCCCGCGTCCTGCCGCAGCTGCATGTGCTGGTCTGGGGCAACAAGCGCGGCGTCTGAACATAGGAACCCTGATATGTCCGACAGCATCTACAGCAACCTGAAACAGCTGGGCGGCGACACCATCGTGCCCACCAACCCGGAAGAGGCGGAACTGGAGCGCGTCCAGAACCCGCAAGGTGACGTGGCGTATAACGTGCGCTTCACCGCACCGGAGTTCACCTCGCTTTGCCCGATGACCGGGCAGCCGGACTTTGCGCATCTGGTGATCGACTATGTGCCGGGCGAATGGCTGGTGGAAAGCAAATCGCTGAAGCTGTTCCTCACCGCCTTCCGCAACCACGGCGCTTTCCACGAGGATTGCACCGTTTCCATCGCCCGCCGCCTGGCGGAGTTTTTGGAGCCGCAGTGGCTGCGCATCGGCGGCTATTGGTACCCGCGCGGAGGCATTCCGATCGACGTGTTCTGGCAAACCGGGCCGATGCCCGAAGGCGTCTGGATTCCGGACCAGGGCGTGCCCCCCTACCGAGGCCGCGGCTGAACCGGTATTGCAGCAGAGATGAGAACGGCCCGGGACCTGATGGTTTCCGGGCCGTTTTTTTCTGGCTGCCGGCGCAGCTTGCGCGCCATAGCCGCCGCGGGGCTGGTTCGCGCGGGAACCGGTCTTTCCGTCAAACGTTATGCTTCCAATGCCGCAGGCGCCCCGGCCCCTGCGGCCATCAGCACAGCAATTGCGCGAAAGAGGGGAAGCGATGGCAACGGATTACACGCAAGACGACCGGATTGTCCGGCATTCACCAGCGGGCGGCAGCAACAGCCCCGATGTTTGGGGCCTCTATGAACCGGAAAGCGGATCGGTCCAGTACATCTGCGCCGATCCGTCCACACGCAAGGCGGCGCTGATCGACGTGGTGTGGGATTTCGACCCGCAAAGCGCCCGCACTGCCCAGGACAGTATCGACCACGTGTTGCGGGTGGTCGAGAGCGAAGGGCTAGAGCCCGCCTGGATATTGGACACTCACCCGCACGCCGATCACTTCATGGCCTCCGCCCGGCTGAAGGAGCGCACGGGCGCGCCCACGGCAATCGGCGAGAAGACCCGCGAGATTGCGGAACTTTGGCGCGGCTACTACCACATGCCCGAAGCGTTTGATCCCAGCCGCGACTTTGACCGGCTGCTGGCGGATGGCGACACCATTAAGCTGGGCGACCTTCAGATCCGGGTGATGCTGTCGCCCGGTCACACGCTGGGCTCGGTCAGTTATATCTGCGGTGATGCGGCCTTTGTCCATGACACGCTGATGCACGCCGACACCGGCACCGCGCGCGCCGACTTCCCCGGCGGCTCCGCTGAGGAGCTGTGGCAGTCCATCCAGGAGATCCTGTCCCTGCCGGACAACACCCGCCTGTTTATCGGCCATGACTACGGCACTGATGAGCGTGACACCCCCGCCTGGGAGGCCACGGTGGCAGAGCATCTGGCGCGCAACCCGCACGTGAAGGCCGGGACCCGCAAGGAAGACTGGATCAAGCAGCGCACTGAGCGCGACGAAACCCTTTCCCTGCCGGACCGGATGCTGGCAGCCCTGCAGGTGAACCTGCGCGGCGGCCGCCTGGGCGCGGCGGAAAGCGACGGCAATCACTACCTGAAAATCCCTGTCAACAAGTTCTGAGGTGAAACGGATGGCACGAAGCATGAAAGAGATGGTCGAAGACGCCAAGGCGCAGACCGGTACGGCCAGCCCCCGCGAGGCCCATGAGGCGGCCGCAGCGGACCGCGTGATCCTTGATGTGCGCGAACCCGGCGAACTGCAGCAGGAGGGCACCGTCGCCGGCAGTTTGCATATCCCCCGCGGCGTGCTTGAATCAAAGGCCGATCCGGACAGCGCCGCCGCCGAGGACGCCCTGACCAGCCGGCGGGACGGCGCGAAAATCTATGTGCTGTGCGCCTCCGGCGCCCGGGCCGCGCTGGCCGCGCACACCCTTTGCCAAATGGGGTACGACGCCGCCATCATCGAGGGCGGCCTGCAGGCGTGGAAAGACGCCAGCCTTCCTGTTGAAGACGCCTAGACCCGGCGCGCATCTAACAGCACATGACAGACTGGCACGGTGCCGCAGCCGTGCTGGCCAAGTAATCTCGGCGCTTGACACCAGGGGCGGCCGCCCTGCCCTGCAACAGCCGCCCCGCAGCCGGAATTCTGCGATCAAATCGAATGCCGTGGCCAGCCGTTATTTTGATCCTTTCTGCCGCCAATACTCTTGCAGCTCATAGCTGCATTACCTTCCCTCCGGTAAAGCAGATGATTTTCCGAAATTTTATTTAAGATTTTATGCAACTTGCACTCTTTGGCGGCGCAGGGGCGTTTTTCGGGCTATTCGAATAGGAGACTTTACGACAGGGGACCTTAATGAATTCACTCGATATGGGAAAAGCGCTTTCGGGATACTTGCATACGCTGTCGCAGGCCGGCCTTCAGGTCGAAATGTTCACCGATTTCGAGAAAGTGCCCGAAACCGCCGCCCTGTCAGGCCGGCAGTTCCAGATGCCGGGTTTCGCGATTGAGCGCGCCGACCACACCGAGAATTCGGCTTTCTGGCTGTTCCTGAAAGAGAACGGCACCTATATCGGCGGCGCGGCGGCAATGCTGCAGGACCTGGGCCGGGAAACCCTCGCCGATTTCCTGCTGCGCACTTCACGCCATCAATTCCCCAACGCAGCCGGCGGCGGCGTCGAAAGCGTGGCGGAGCCGCTGGCGCGCGAAGTGAGCGGGCGGCTGGCCTATATCGGAGAATTGAATTTCCTGCCCGGCCGCCGCGGCAAACGGGCGGAGCGGCTGGCGCCATTCATGCGGATATTCCAGATTCTAGCGATCCAGAAATGGGATGTGGATTGGATCTATGCCTTCATTCCCGACCGCCACATGCAGGCGCGGCTGGATCTGGTCTATGGCTTCACCCGGGCCATCCCCCGCGCGCAGAAATGGCGCGATCCGGAGCCGGAGGTGCGCAGCAGCACTGAATGGTTTGTCGGCTCTTCCCGGCTGGAGATGGAGCACATGCTGCAAAGCGACCTAGCCGAATTTGATATCCTGTGAAAAATTGGCCACCAGCAGCTTGCCATCCGGCAGGTAAACCGGCGCCAGGACCCGCCGGTACTGCCGGGTAAAGCGGCGGCCGTTCAGCAGCTTCACGTCAAGCGAGGGGTGGGTGATCACCGGTTCGCCCCGGTTGATCGCCTCGCTGTGGGCCATCACCAGATCGGCATTCACCTTGTCGCTGAACCCGTTCAGCGTATCGCGCAGCTGGCCGCTGCTGGACACCTCAAAGCAGACGGACGCCAGGCTGTGCGGCCCGGACTGGATCGGCTGGATGCGGTTCTTTTCCGGATCCGGCGGATCGAACATGTCCACCGTGTGCTGCAGCTGGTCAAACCCTTCCAGGCGGCCGCTGTTGGAAAACCACCAGTCCAGGAAGTCCTGCAGCGAGACATCGCAGCCGCTGTACTGGCGGGTGCGGGTGGCCGCCTGCATCTGGGCATTGAGAATCTCAAACGCCTTGCTGCCGGGCCCGCCTGGCTGCCGGTCCGGCAGCAGCTCCAGCCCGGCGGTATCGGACGAAAAGTAGCGGAACGACACCCCGAGCCCGCGCGACAATGCGTCCAGCGTGCTCCAGCCAATCTCGCGCTCATTCTTAAGCGCGCTGTTAAATGTGCCGTAGGGAATGCCGCATTTCAGCGCGGCCTGCCGGTTGGACAGATTCATATCCGCAAGCAAAGCGGAGATTTTCTGGTGGATCAGCGCCATATGCCAAAGATCTTTCACATTTTGTGCGACATCTTGCATAATATTAACGTTACAGCAATGCAATCTTTACGTGATCGCGCGGGGAGTCATCTGCGCTGAAGCCGCAGGCAATGCTTAGCCGCAGGTGGTTCTTTCGGGAGGGCTGATACTGCGACGATAACAGTGGTGCGGACGGCGGGACTCGAACCCGCACGGCCATAAGGCCAGGAGATTTTAAGTCTCCGGTGTCTACCATTCCACCACGTCCGCCAGCGGCGCCGCCGGACGGCGCCACAGCTGCAGATCTAGCCTTCTGATTTCAGACAGACAATCTGTTTTCGGCATTTGCCGGGATTTTCTGTAACGTGCCGGCGTGCTGCTACAGCTCCACATCCCCGGCTCCCGGCGGCGCCAGCGGACCGCCGGGATCGGCCAGGTAGCGCTCCGGCAGCCAGGGGTTCAGCGCCAGCGCCTCTGCCAGTGCCTCCCGTGCTTCCTCCAGCCGGGACAGGCCATAGAGCGACAGCGCCCGCCCGCTCATCGCCGCGACATGGCGCGGCGACAGCTCCAGCACCCGATCCAGATCCCGCAGCGCGGCGGCAAAATCGCGGCGCAGGTAATGCACGAAGGCGCGCTGGTTGTAACCCTCGGCGTAGTCGGGGCAATAGGCGATGAGCTGATCGAAATCCTCCAGCGCGCCGAGGAAATCGAATGACGAGCGACGGGTCATGCCTCGGTTCAGGATCTCCTGCGCGCGCTCATCCGGGGCATCGGCCCAGAATTCCCACATCCGGTTGGCGATCTCGCGCGCCTGCGCCTCGCTGTCAGCCTGCTGGACCTCGCTCAGCAGCCCTTCGAGCGGCGTGCTGTGGTCAGGTGCGGAAGGGCAGCCGGCGGCGGCGGCTTGCACCGCCAGCAGTGCGGCAGCAGTCGCCGCAACACATATGGCCGGACGTCGCGGGGGGCGGAACACAAAGCAAAACATGCCCCCAATGCTGGCACATTTGCGGTTTCGATCAAGTCACCTGTGCGCGCGCTGCATCCGCAACACCCTAGAGCGGCCCCAGCGCGCCGTCTTCCTTGACCGCTTCCATCGCCACATAGGTGGAGGTCGAGGAGACATGCGGCAACGAGGAGATCTTCTCTCCCAGCACCGCCCGGTAATCGGTCATCGAACGGGTGCGCACCTTCAGCAGGTAGTCGAAATGCGAGGCCATCATATAGGCCTGTTCAATCTCCGGCAGCTTGGACACCGCGGCATTGAACTTGGCCAGTGCCGCCTGCCGGGTATCGTCCAGCTTCACCTCGACAAAGGCCACGTGGTCCAGCCCCAGCCGGATCGGATCGACCAGGGCGCGGTAGCCGGTGATGATACCTTCCGCCTCCAGCCGCTTGAGCCGGGTTTGGGTCGGGGTTTTCGACAGCCCGATCCGACGGGCCAGATCGGCGACGGAGATCCGCCCGTCCTCCGCCAGCACGTTCAGAATCGCCCGGTCGAACCTGTCGATATCAGGAAAGGTCATTTGAACTGTCCTCCCGCCCACCTTTCTGACACTTGACCTGCATGTTGCACATATTCAGGCGATTGTCCCGCCAGAAAGCGTGTATTCTTTGCAAAAGCCCTGCATGTTTTCTGTGGAGTTCCCTGCATGACCACCCAATCCAAGCTGCGTTACCGGATTGATTCCGGCACCTACGCCGATCAGACCGCCATGCGCGACCAGCTGGTTGCCCAAGCCGCCCTGTCCGAGGCCGACCGGGCCAGGATCTGTTCCAGCGCCGCCGCCCTGGTGCGCGATATCCGCGGCCATTCGGCGCCCGGGCTGATGGAGGTCTTTTTGGCCGAATACGGCCTGTCGACCGAGGAAGGCATCGCCCTGATGTGCCTGGCCGAAGCGCTGCTGCGGGTGCCGGATGCCGACACCATCGACGCGCTGATCGAAGACAAGATCGCACCGTCCGACTGGGGCAAGCACCTGGGCAAATCCACTTCCTCGCTGGTCAATGCCTCCACTTGGGCCTTGATGCTGACCGGCAAGGTGCTGGACGAGGACCGCAGCCCCATCGGCGCCCTGCGCGGCGCCATCAAGCGCCTGGGCGAGCCGGTGATCCGCACCGCCGTCAGCCGCGCGATGAAGGAAATGGGCCGCCAGTTCGTGCTGGGCGAAACCATCGAAAGCGCGATGAACCGCGCCGCGGGGATGGAGGCCAAGGGCTACACCTATTCCTATGATATGCTGGGCGAGGCCGCCCGGACCGAGGCCGATGCCTCCCGCTACCACCTGTCCTACTCCAGGGCGATCTCGGCCATTGCCGCGGCCTGCAACAGCGATGACATCCGCAAGAACCCCGGCATCTCGGTGAAACTGTCGGCGCTGCACCCGCGCTATGAGCTGGCGCATGAAGACAGCGTGATGGAAGCGCTGGTGCCCCGCCTGAAGGCGCTGGCGCTGCTGGCCAAGGCGGCCAAGATGGGTCTGAATGTCGACGCCGAGGAAGCCGACCGCCTGTCGCTGTCGCTGGAGGTGATCGACGCCGTGGTCTCCGATCCGGCGCTGGCGGGCTGGGACGGCTTTGGCGTCGTGGTGCAAGCCTACGGGCCCCGGACCGGGCTGGCGATCGACGCGCTGCATGAAATGGCAGAGAAATACAACCGCCGCTTCATGGTACGGCTGGTGAAAGGCGCCTATTGGGATACCGAAATCAAGCAGGCGCAGGTCGAGGGCGTCGATGGCTTCCCGGTCTTCACCTCCAAGCCGCTGACCGACGTCTCCTATATCTCCAACGCCCGCAAGCTGCTGGGGCTGACGGACCGGATCTATCCGCAGTTCGCGACCCACAACGCCCATACCGTTGCCGCCATCCTGCACATGGCAGAAGGCATGGATAAGGGGCTTTTTGAATTCCAGCGCCTGCACGGCATGGGCGAGACGCTGCACCAGATGGTGCTGGAGCAGAACAAGACCAACTGCAGAATCTACGCACCCGTCGGTGCGCACCGCGACCTGCTGGCCTATCTGGTGCGGCGCCTGCTGGAAAACGGCGCCAACAGTTCTTTTGTGAACCAGATCGTGGACGAAAATGTCCCGCCGGAGGTTGTCGCCGCCGACCCCTTCGACGCGGTGGCCGATATCACCCGCAAAATCCCGACCGGGCCGGAACTCTTCCTGCCTGAACGGATCAACTCCAAGGGCTTTGATCTGGGCCACGCGCCGACGCTGGCAAAGATCGAGGAGGCCCGCGCGCCCTGGCGCAGCCGCCAGTGGCAGGCCGGACCGCTGCTGGCGGGCGACGCCCAGCCGGAGGCCGCCAAGGATGTGACCAGCCCCACCGACCTGAGTGCCGTCGGCACCGTCAGCCAGTGCAGCCCCGAGGATATCGAATTGGCTCTGGCGCTGGCCGAGCCCTGGGAGGCCCCGGCGGCGGAACGCGCGGCGATCCTGAACAAGGCTGCGGATCTCTATGAGGAAAACTATGGCGAGCTGTTCGCCATCCTCGCCCGCGAGGCCGGCAAGACAATTCCCGACGCGGTGGCCGAACTGCGCGAGGCGGTGGATTTCCTGCGCTACTACGCGGCGCGCATTCCCGATGCGCCGTCTGCGGGCATCTTCTCCTGCATCTCGCCCTGGAACTTCCCGCTGGCAATCTTCACCGGCCAGGTGTCTGCCGCACTGGCCGCGGGCAACGCCGTGCTGGCCAAGCCCGCCGACCAGACGCCGCTGATCGCTCACCGCGCCGTGCAGCTGATGCATGAGGCCGGGGTGCCGCGCAGCGCCCTTCAGCTGGTGCCGGGCCGCGGCAGCGTGGTCGGGGCGGCTATCACCTCTGACCCGCGGGTGAACGGCGTCGCCTTCACCGGCTCCACCGCCACTGCCCTGCGCATCCGCAAGGCGATGGCCGACAACCTGCAGCCGGGTTCCCCGCTGATTGCGGAGACCGGCGGCCTGAACGCCATGATCGTCGACTCCACCGCGCTGCCGGAACAGACCGTGCAATCGGTGATCGAAAGCGCGTTCCAGTCGGCGGGCCAGCGCTGCTCAGCTTTGCGCTGCCTCTACCTGCAGGACGACATCGCCGACACCGTTCTGAAGATGCTGAAGGGTGCAATGGACTGCCTGCGCCTGGACGATCCGTGGCACCTGTCCACCGACAGCGGCCCGGTGATCGACGAAGGCGCCCGCGCAGGCATCCTGGCCCACATCGACCAGGCCCGCACCGAGGGCCGGGTGATGAAGGAGCTGATGGCGCCGCAGGGCGGCACTTTTGTGGCGCCCACGATGATCGAAGTGCCCGGCATCAGCGCGCTGGAGGACGAGATCTTTGGCCCCGTCCTGCATGTGGCACGGTTCAAATCGCACCAGCTGGACCAGGTGATTTCCGACATCAATGCAACCGGTTACGGGCTCACCTTCGGGCTGCACACCCGCATTGACGACCGGGTGCAGCATGTCTGCGACCGGGTCCATGCGGGCAACATCTATGTGAACCGCAACCAGATCGGCGCCATTGTCGGCAGCCAGCCGTTCGGCGGCGAGGGCCTGTCCGGCACCGGCCCCAAGGCCGGCGGCCCCTTCTACCTCAACCGCTTCTGCGCGCCCGACCGGCAGCAGGTCAGCGCCGAATGGGACACTGAGACCGCCGCGCTGCCAGGCGCAAGTGGCGTCCCGGCGCAGCCTGTGACCACCACCCTGCCCGGCCCGACCGGTGAATCAAACCGCCTGACGGTCTCCGCCCGGCCGCCGCTCCTGTGCATGGGCCCGGGGCCGGAGGCCGCCGCCGAACAGGCCAAGCAGGTGATCAGCCTCGGCGGCACCGCGATTGAGGCGCATGGCCTTCTGGGGCTGAACCAGTTGGAAACAATTGACGGTATCTCCGGCGTGCTGTGGTGGGGCGATGAAGCGGCGGGCCGCGACATCGAGCAATGCCTTGCCAAGCGCGATGGCCCGATCATCCCGCTGATCCCCGGCAAGCCCGACCTCGCCCGCGTCCTGGCTGAGCGCCACGTCTGCGTCGACACCACCGCCTCTGGCGGCAACGCGCAGCTGCTGGGCGGCAACGCCTGAGCTATCGGCGCTAAGCACTTGACGCTGGGCCATTTCCGGCCCAGCGTTCCCCCATGTTTCCGATCCGCGATCACAACCCGTCCGGCCGCAGGCCCTTTGTCGTCTATGCGCTGATTGCCGCAAACGTCCTGGCCTATATCTACTACACCGCCAGCTATGCCTCGCCGCGTGCGCTGGCCTATTTCTATGACGCCTATGCAATCGTTCCGGCCGAGATTATCCATGGCTACGGGTTCGAAACGCTCTTCACCTCCCTGTTCATCCATGGCGGTCTGATGCATCTGGGCGGCAACATGCTGTTCCTGTGGATCTTCGGCGACAACCTGGAGGAGGAGATGGGCCACCTCCCCTTCCTGCTGTTCTACCTTCTCAGCGGCTTTGGCGCCGGGCTGATCCATGTGATGTCCGCGCCCGGGTCCATGGTGCCCACGGTTGGCGCCTCCGGAGCCATTGCCGGCGTCATGGGCGGCTACCTGCTGATGTTCCCAAGGGCGCGCGTCGATATCCTGCTGATCCTGATCGTCTACTTCCGCATCTTCACCATCCCCGCCTTTGTCATGCTGGGCGTGTGGCTGGCGATGCAGTTTTTCGGGGGCCTCGGCTCTGATCCCAACCAGGGCGGCGTCGCCTATTGGGCCCATGCCGGCGGCTTTGCGGTGGGTCTGATCCTGTGCCTGCCCCTATGGCTGCGCCGCGGCGGCCCGGCGTTCTGGAACCGCACCCATGGCACCCCGCCGCATCCGGAGAGCGCGTACGAATATTCTGCCAGCCGCATCCCCAAGCTGCCGCGCAAGAAGCGCAATCCGGGCCCTTGGGGGAAGTGAAACAGCGCCTGGCTTGATGCCACGAGGTTTGAAAGAGGCGGCCTGCGCCACTGTCGGAACAAGCTACTGGTAAACACGCAGGCCGCCGCCCCGACGGGCATCGGGGCAAGTAAATGGTAGAGCTGCCCCTATGGATTTTGCGGGGAATTATTTGCGGGATAACTCAACCTTGCGCCGCATATGAACCAGAAAGGAACTTTGAATGGCCCATCTGAAAGCCACCTGCCACTGCGGCGCCGTTGAGATCGAGGCGGAGTTTCCCGAGGGCCTCGCATCGGCCGCGCGCTGCGACTGTTCCTTCTGCCGCCGCCGCGGGGCGGCTGCCGTCACCGCCCTGACCGCCAGCCTGAAGGTGCTGAAAGGCGCCGGAAACCTCAGCCTCTACACCTGGGGCAGCCATACCGCGAAGCACTATTTCTGCAGGACCTGCGGTATCTACACTCACCACCAGCGCCGCTCCGATCCCAAGGAATGCGGCGTCAACCTGGGCTGTATCGAAGGCGCCAATCCGCGCACGCATCCGGAGACCTATGGCGAGATCCCCTGGAACGACGGGGTGAACCATCCGTCGGACCAATAACTCTTCCGCCTGGCCGATAGGCCGGGCAGCGCCCGTCCGCCCCCATGGGCGGGCGCTTCGCTTCCACCCGCGGACGGGCACTGCCCTCATCGTGGAAAAATACTCTCCGCAACAAAAAACGCGGCACAGTGGCCGCGCTTAAAAGTCTCATTTTCTCAGGCCGGTTCAGCCGCGGATCACCTTGGCGAAGTTCTCAAAGATCGGCTCGTTCGAGCAGACAACAGAGCCGCTGTCGATGATGCCCGCATCCGGGTCGATCGCCTCGGCCAGACCGCCGGCCTCTTTCACGATGATGATGCCTGCGGCCAGGTCCCAAGAGTTCAGGCGGCGCTCCCAGAAGCCCTCGTAACGGCCTGCCGCCACATAGGCCATGTCCAGCGCGGCAGAGCCCCAGCGGCGCACGCCGGCGCAGGCGGGCATCAGGCGGGCCAGATCCTGCAGCGTCAGCGGCAGGTCGGCGCGGCCGCCGAACGGCACGCCGGTGGCAAAGATTGACTCAATCATCCGGTGGCGGCCCGACACGCGAATACGGGTGTCGTTCATCCAGGCACCGGCACCCTTCTCGGCAAAGAACATCTCATCCTTGGCGGCGTCATAGACCACGCCGGCGACGATCTTGCCCTTGTGCTCCAGCGCGATGGAGATCGCCCAGTGCGGCAGCCCGTGCAGGAAGTTGGTGGTGCCGTCCAGCGGGTCGACGATCCAGCGGCGGGTCGGGTCTTCACCTTCGATCTCGCCGCCCTCTTCCGCGATCCAGCCATAGGTCGGGCGGGCGTTGCGCAGCTCTTCCTTGATGATCTTCTCGGCAGCGATGTCAGCCTTGGAAACAAAGTCGCCCGCGCCTTTCATCGACACCTGCAGGTTTTCCACCTCGCGGAAGTCTTTCACCAGGGAACGGCCGGCCTTTCGGGCGGCTTTGATCATCACATTGAGGTTTGCGCTGCCAATCATGTCTGCAGAATCCTGTCACGTCGGGGAGATGCCGGGTCAAACCGTGCCTATACGCCCCCTGCCCCCGATTGCCAAGGGGCTTTGCCGGCAAGAGGGCAGCCGCTCTGACGCGCGGTTACGGCCCGGTAAGCGGTTGAATTCCGCTCCTGTGGGGCCCAGTCTCAACAGCAGCAATGACAGGAGAACTCCCATGCCCGACCAGATGCAGCGTATCGTGCTGGCCAGCCGCCCCGAAGGCCAGGCCAGCGAGGAAAATTTTCGCCTGGAGAGCGTGGACATGCCCCAGCCGGAAGAGGGCGAAGTGCTTGTAAGGGTTCACTATATGTCGCTGGACCCCTACATGCGCGGACGCATGAACGCGGGCAAATCCTATGCCGATCCGGTTGAAATCGGCGAAACCATGACCGCAGGCGGCGTGGGCGAGGTGATTGCCTCCAACAGCCCGGATTTCCAGCCCGGCGACTTTGCGCTTGGCGCGTTCGGCTGGGCCAGCCACGCCTGCGCGCAGGGCTCCGACATCCGCAAGCTGGACCCGGATATGGCGCCGCTCACAACCGCGCTTGGCGCTCTGGGCATGCCGGGGTTTACCGCCTGGCATGGCTTGGACGCCTATGGCCGCCCGCAGGCGGGCGAAACCCTGGTGGTTGCCGCCGCCACCGGCCCGGTCGGCTCGATGGTGGGACAGCTCGCAAAACAGAAGGGCCTGCGGGTGGTGGGCATCGCCGGCGGTGCCGACAAATGCAAGCTGGCGGTGGACACCTTCGGCTTTGACGCCTGCCTCGACCACCGCGCCTATGCCAGTGCCGAAGGCTTGAACGAGGCGCTGGCGGCGGAATGCCCCGACGGTATCGACATCTATTACGAAAACGTCGGCGGCAAGGTGCTGGAGGCGGTGCTGCCGCTGATGAACAACTTCGGCCGCATCCCGGTCTGCGGCATGATCGCCTGGTACAACAGCGCTGAAACCGACCTGACTGCGCCCGCGATCTGGCGGTCGGTGCTGACCAAGTTCCTGTCCGTGAACGGCTTCATCATCTTCAACCACTACGACCGTTACGGCGATTTCCTGGGCGAAGTGGGCCCCGGGATCGCCAGCGGTGACATCAAGTATCTGGAGGATATCGCCGAGGGGCTGGAAAACGCCCCCCGGACCTTCCTGTCGATGATGCAGGGCGGCAATACCGGCAAGCAGATCGTCAAGCTGGTCTGAGCCGCGTGCCGGCACCTGCCGGATCACGCAACCGCGCGGAGCGGGCACAGGCGCCGGACCGGCGCAGGCCGTTCCGCGCCTCTCCGGCGGCAGTATCTATTGATGCTGCAGCTTGCGCGCCTCGACCTTGGCCAGACGGATCAGTTCCTGCATGAAGGGTTTCCCGCGGTCCTCGGTCCGGATTGCCGCGTAAAGGCTGCGGGTGATGCCTGATTTGGTCAGCGGCCGGGTCACGTAATCGGAGGAGTATTTCACCTCCCGCACCACCCAGTCCGGCAGCACGGAAACCCCGCGGTTGGAGGCGACCAGCAAGAGGATCACCGCCGTCAGCTCCACCTGCCGAATCGAGGCGGGCTCCACACCGGCGGGAATCAGCAGCTGGCTGAACACATCCAGCCGGGTCTTGTCCACCGGGTAGGTGATCAGGTTCTGACCGATGAAATCCTCTGCCTCCACATAGGGTTTCGCGGCCAGCGGATGCTGCGCCGAAGCGACAAAGACAGGATTGTAGTCAAACAGCTCGATGAACTCGACGCCGTTGATGTCTTCCGGATCGGAAGAAACCACCAGATCCACTTCTTCTTTCACCAGCGCAGGCAAAGCGTCAAAGGCCAGCCCTGGCCGGATATCCACATCCACATCGCCCCAGTTCTTGCGAAAGCCCTCCAGCACCGGGAACAGCCATTCAAAACAGGCGTGGCATTCGATGGCGATGTGCATGCGGCCCGTGTTGCCGTCGCGCAGAGAGGAGAATTCTGCTTGCGCGGCCTCCACTTGCGGCAACACCTGGTCCGCCAGGCGCAACAGCCGCAGGCCCGCGGGGGACAGCTTCATCGGCTTGGAGCGGCGGATGAACAGCTCCACTCCGGCCTGATCCTCCAGCCCCTTCACCTGATGGCTCAGCGCGCTTTGAGTAATGTTCAGTTGCTCGGCAGCCCGGGCCAGACCGCCGGCCTCATGGATGGCCTTGATGGTGCGGAGGTGGCGGAATTCTATATGCATCCTATCAGATCGCTCATGTTAATCTTGAGTATTATGAAATTGTCTCACAATGCTGCGCGTGCAACAAGGGCAGACATAAACCTAGCGAGAGACCTGAGATGACGACGCCCAAGATTTCCTTCGAATTCTTTCCGCCGAAAAATCTCGAAGCCTCCTTCCGGCTTTGGGACACCGTGCAGGTCCTCGCCCCGATGGATCCGCGTTTTGTTTCTGTGACCTATGGCGCAGGCGGCACCACCCGCACGCTGACCCGCGATGCGGTGGACACCTTGCACAATTCCTCCGGCCTGAATGTGGCTGCGCACCTGACCTGCGTGAATGCCTCCAAGGCGGAAACGCTGGAGATCGCAGACCAGTTTGCCGAGGCTGGCGTGACCGAGATCGTCGCCCTGCGCGGCGACCCGCCCAAGGGCGAGGGCAAGTTCACGCCGCACCCCGAAGGCTTTGCCGACTCGGTGGAGCTGATCAAGGGTCTGGCGGCACGCGGCGGCTTCACCATCCGCGTTGGCGCCTACCCGGACTGCCACCCGGAGGCTGCCAGCCAGGACGCCAATGTGGAATGGCTGAAGCGCAAGCTGGATGCCGGCGCTGATGAGGCACTGACCCAGTTCTTCTTTGAGGCGGAAACCTTCTTCCGCTTCCGCGACGCCTGCGAAAAGGCGGGGATCGACGGCAGCAAGCTGACGCCCGGCATCCTGCCGATCGAAAATTGGAAAGGCGCCCGGAATTTCGCCAAGCGCTGCGGCACCGTCATCCCGGATTGGGTCGAAAACGCCTTTGACAAGGCGCTGCGCGACGGCCGCGAAGACCTGCTGGCGACCGCGCTGTGCACCGAGTTGTGCTCGGACCTGCTGGAGGGCGGCGTCGACAAGCTGCATTTCTACACGCTGAACCGGCCGGAACTGACCCGCGACGTCTGCTTTGCCCTGGGCGTCACTCCCAAGGTCGCGCTGGAGAACGTGGCGTAAGCCTTGCAGGCCCTGGCGTGCGGTTTCTAATGCGGGGAACACCCCTGCCAAGGACCCGCGCGCCATGTTCTACGCCAAACAGCCCTCCGACCTGCTGACGATAGAGCAGATTGCCCGGATCTCCGGCCTCGATTTCATGCAAGGCATTCTGGAGGGCCGCCTGCCCGGCCCGCCGATTGCCAAGACGCTGGGGTATTACCTGCACGCGGTCGAAGAAGGCAGGGTCGTGTTCCGCGGCACCCCCGAATTCCACGTCACCAACCCGATGGGCACCGTGCATGGCGGCTGGTACGGCACGCTGCTGGACAGCGCCATGGCCTGCGCAGTGATGACCAAGGTGCCGCTGGGGTCGGTCTACACAACGCTGGAATTCAAGATCAACATCCTGCGGCCGATCCCGCTGGGCACACTGATCGGCTGCACCGGCACCGTCGACCATGCGGGCCGCTCCACCGGCGTGGCGCATGGTGAGCTTCGCGGGGTCGAAGACGGTCGGCTTTACGCAACCGGGTCCACCACCTGCATTGTGATGAAAATTGCCTGAAACGGGTTGCAGGGTTTTGCCCCACGCCTTGCCAGCCGCCTTTTTCCAATTATCTTCAAGGCAGTAAACTGACAAGCAGCGGAAGGGCCGACCATGGCGCCAACCTCACTCGCGCGGGCTGCCACCGCCCGCATTCAAGTCCTGGCCCCCGCCGCGGAACTGGATTTCCTGGATACGCAATCCATTGTCCTGCCGGTGCAGATCACCCCGCTGGAGGCCTGGACCCTGATGCACGCCCGGCCGCTGCCGGGCCTGAAACTGGCGTTCAAACTGCGCGACGCGGTATCCGCGTGTTTCGGCGTCAAACGCATCGGCGGCATTTCCAGCAAGCCGCACACAGACGTGCAGACCGGTGACAAGCTGGATTTCTTCCTGGTGGAGGCCGTGTCGGACACACTCCTGACTCTGACCGTGCGGGACAGGCATCTGGACGTGATGACCTGCCTGTCCAGCAGCAACGGCATTCTGTCCGTGACCTCATCCGTCAAGACACACAACATGTTCGGCCGGGCTTACATGATCCCGGTCCGGCCCGCCCACAAGCTGATCGTCGCCATGTCGCTGAAACGCCTGCGCCAGGCGCTGGAGCAGCGCAGCGCCACGGGCTGACGGCATCACGATTGGCCGCTTCTGGCCGGACCGGCGGCACAAACACCTTCTAAAAGCGCTGGGAAACAGCTGAGCCCCCGCTCAGCCTCAAGTCTTGGAGAACATCGCCAGCCAGCCGCCAGAGGAAGCGGTGTTCCGTTTTCCTGCATCGACGCTGCTGTGCAACCGTTCGCTGCCGTCCAGCCCGACCCGGCGGCGGCTGCGCAGCAGAAAGATCTTGCCCCAGCCGCGCCAAGTGCCGACCGACGGCGCATTCGGGTCCACCGGAAACCGCATCCGCCAGTCCAGGGGCAGCGGCAGGCCGCGGTCCTCCGCCTTTTCCAGCATCCAGATCAAAGAGACATTGGCCAGCGGCCGGGCTTCTTCATACCCCCCCAGCTGACCACCGACATCACCATGAGCGCCGCGGAACCAGACTTGTTCCACATGCCCGTCCCAGCCCTTGGGGCAATCCCACAGTACCGGTTTGAACACATCGCGGGTCTCATCCAGCGCCAGCGCGTGATAGCCGCTTTTAACATGGGGGCCCAATTCATGGTTGTGGAAATTGTGCCGGTTTTCCGCCCAGCGCCACAGCAGCGGCAGCCGCAGGCCCAGCGCCTTGACCGTGTCCCAAACGCCGACCATCTCAATCCCGACCTCATCGTGGCAATGCGCCTTGGTAAAGGCGGCGCCGGTCTTGGAGCGTCCGTTCAGACGGTAATGGCGGTACGCCGTGCGGATGTTGCGCACAGTGGCGTGCTCCGGCTTCAGCAGGCCGATCCGGTCGATCACCCCGGCCAGCGACCGCACCGCATAGGCGCCGCGGGAATAGCCGAACAGATAGATCCTGTCGCCCGGCCGGTAGCGCGAGGCGAGATAGCCATAGGCGCGTCGGATCTGGCGGTTGATGCCGCGCCCCATCATCACATCGGGCGCGCTGCCCCAGCCCTTCCACTGGACGCCGGATTCATAGAAGACCGAAACCTGCCCGCTGGTCTGGCTGCAAAGCCGGTACAACTGACCGGCATGGGTTTCGTGCCCCTCCTCCAGCGTCGACATGGTGCCGTCCAGGATGATCACATGGGCTTGCGGCCCGCGCAGCTTGGTTTCGCCGGAATGTTCCGAGCGCAGCGGCCGTCCCAGCCACCCTAAAACCCTTTTACTCAGCTGCCGCAGAAACATCCCTAAGCACTTCCCAAATCCTCAGCGGGGTGAACGGCATATCCACCTGCCGCACGCCGCGGTCCCAGACCGCGTCCTGCACCGCGTTTGCAACCGCTGCCAGCGCGCCGACGGTGCCCGCCTCGCCGCAGCCCTTCATCCCCATCGGGTTCTGGGTCGAAGGCACCGGCTCGGAGGTGAATCCAATCATGGGGACGCCGCTGGCCCGCGGCAAGGCATAGTCCATGAACGAAGCCGTGAGCAGTTGCCCGTCCTCATCGTAGACAACCCGCTCCAGCATGGCCTGTCCCAGCCCCTGCGCCACCCCGCCATGCACTTGGCCTTCAGCCAGCACCGGGTTGATCAGATTACCGAAATCGTCAACTACAGTGTAGCGCTCCACAGCGGAATTCCCAGTCTCCGGATCGATCACGACCTCGGCAACATGGGCGCCGTTCGGAAACGAGCGTCCCGGCAGCCGGGCCCGCGCCGCGTGACGCTGCAGATCGATCCGCCCGTGCGCGCGGGCCATCTCTGCCGCTTCCAGCATGGTGGGCGTCAGGTTCGACCCGGGTGCGCGGAAGGTTTCGCCGTCGAATGCGACGGCCTCCTCCGCCACCCCCATCTCCTCCGCCAGGAAGGGGGTAAAGGCGGCAATCATGGTTTCAACTGCGGCCAGCGTCGCGTTGGCCTGGGTGGTGACAGAGCGTGACCCGCCGGTACCGCCGCCCTGGGCAATGCGGTCGCTGTCGCCCTGGATCACTTGGATCATTTCCGCAGGAATTCCGCTCTGGTCGGCCAGGAACTGGGCATAGACGGTTTCATGCCCCTGTCCGTTGCTCTGCGTGCCGACATAGATGTTCACTCGGCCGTCCTCCAGAAACTCCACTTCCGCGCCTTCCGAAGGATCACCCAAAATGCTTTCGATATAGTAACAAAGCCCAACGCCCCGCAACTTGCCGCGTTTACCATCTTCGGCCCGGCGGGCTGCGAATCCTGCAAGATCAGCCTCTTGCGCGGCGCGGCTCAGGACTTTATTAAAATCACCCACATCATAGGTCTCTCCGGTCACGGTGTCGTACGGAAACGCGCCGGACTGAATGAAGTTCCGCCGCCTCAGCTCCCACGGGTCCACGCCCAATTCGCGCGCGGCCCGGTCCATCACGCGTTCCAGGACATAAATCGCCTCCGGCCGCCCGGCGCCGCGGTAGGCATCGACCTGGGTGGTGTTGGTATAGATCCCCTCCACCTGCAGCCAGGCGGTCTGAATGTCGTAAACCCCCGCCAGCACCCGGCTGAACAGCTGAGTCTGGATCGGCTGGCCGAAATGGGAATTGTACGCGCCAAGGTTGCAGCGGGTGGAGACCCTGTAGGCAGTGATCTTCAGGTTTTCGTCAAAGGCCAGCTCCGCCAGCGAGGTCAGATCGCGGCCGCCGTTGTCGCTGAGCATCGCCTCGCTGCGGTCCGACATCCAGAACACCGGACGGCTCAGCACCGTGGCGGCATGGGCCACGGCGAAATACTCAGGGTAGGCAAAAGCCTTCATGCCGAAGCCGCCGCCGACATCCGGCGTCGTGACCCTGATGTCATCCTCATTCAGCCCCAGCTTGGCGGCCAGCTGGCTTTTCATGCCCCAGACCCCCTGACCGCCGAAGGTGAAATGCAGCCGCCCCTGCTGCCATTCGGCAAAACAGCCGCGCGGCTCCATGGTGCTGACCATGATCCGGTTGTCTTCGACCTGCAGCGCGACGGTATGGGCGGCGGTGCGGAACGCCTTTTCAGTTGCCGCTTCATCCCCCATGCCCCAGTCGAAGGCCCTGTTGTCCGGCACGCTGCCGTGCAGCGGCTCACCGCCGGGCATCAGGTCGAGCTTGACCGGCAGGTCATCAATCTCCAACTCGATCAGCTCACCCGCGTCGCGGGCCTGATCCAGCGTTTCAGCCACGACGACGGCCACCGGCTCTCCGACATAGCGGACCTTGTTGCGGGCCAGCATCGGGCGTTCCGGCGATGCGCCACTGGTGCCATCCCGATTCTTCACCGTGGTGCCATCCATCGAGACGCTGATGCCCGCGGCTTCAAGCTCCGCCAGGGTGATCACCGCATGGACGCCCTCGGCCTCCAGCGCATCCTCTGTGTGCAGCGCGGTGATCACCCCATGGGCCACCGGGCTGCGCAGCACCCAGGCACGCAACGCATCCGCCGGGGCGGCATCCTCGATGTACCGGCCCTGGCCGGTCAGGAACCTGACATCCTCGACCCGTTTCACCGGCTGGCTTTTCCCGAATTTTTCCATGCTCGCCCCCTGTCCGCGCTGGCTGCTGTTGCGGGGGCGAGACTACTGTCAGCTGGCCGCTTGTCCAGCCAGCTCAATCACCGTCGCCACGTCAGACAGGCCATAACCGTTGAACTGCGTGCTCATGGCAGAGGAATAGGCGCCTAGCCCTGGAAACAGCACATAGTCCCCCGACGCACAATCGCAAGGCAGCGGCAGCCCGTCCGGCAGCCGGTCAAGGCTGTCGCAGGTCGGACCGAACACCACCCGCGGCTTGCGGATACCGCTGCGGTGGGTGCCGTCGGAGGCCACGACCTCCACCCGCCCCGGCAGGCCCATGTCGCGGATATCCACCAGCCCGCCATAGATGCCGTCATTCAGGAACACCACCGCGCCGTCCTTGCGCATCCCCTTGATGCGCGCGGCCAGGGTAAAGCTTTCTGACACCATCGCCCGGCCCGGCTCGCAGATCAGCGTGGGCTTGTCCGTGCCGAACGCCTGGTCCGCCGCGGTGCCGATGGCGGCAAAGACCTTCTCCAGATCCGGCGCCACGCCGTCGCGGTTGGCGGCAAAACCGCCGCCCACATTCAGCCGCGCGATCTGCACCCCAGCCGCACCGACAATCCGTTTTGCCGCGTGGACATATTCGACCCAGGCCGTCTCATCTTCGCATTGGGTGCCCGGGTGAAAACACAAGGCGGGCGTCCAGCCCTTGGCAGCCACTTGTTTCAGCAGCTCCACCGCTTCGTCCGGTGCAGCACCGAATTTGCTGCCGAAATCATAGGCCGCGCCCGCTACAGGCAACGCAAAGCGCACGGCGATCTCGCAGGAGCGCGGCACCGCATCCAGCTTCTCCAGCTCGCTCAGCTCATCCACCGACCAGCTGGCGACACCGTGTTCGATGCCAGCGGCGATCTCTGCCTCTGACCGCATCGGGTTGTTGTAGTGCATGACCGCATCCGGGCTGGCGGCGCGCACCGCCTCCATCTCGGCGGGCGAGGCCACGTCAAACGCCGTGATCCCCGCGGCCACGAGATTGGACAGCACCGCCGGATGCGGGTTTGCCTTCACCGCATAGGTCACCAGCCCCGGAAACCCCTGGCTGAACCGCCGCGCCACCTCGTGCAGGACCCGCGGCGAGAAATACAGGATCGGATGATCCGGCGCGCTGCGGGCCAGGTGGGATTCAGGCGAAAGCCATAGCGGGGGAATCTGCTGCATCGGGTAACCCTCATTCGTTTTACATATTTTCCGCGAGTTTTCCGTCGATTCCGCTCGTCACTCTGCCTATAGTGACGAAAATTTCCGTCATATCGCAGGCAACTTATGCAGAACGACGACACCGATCAGCGCCTTATGACCCTGCTGCGGGAGAATGCCCGCCGGCCGGTGGCCGAGCTTGCCCGGCGCCTTGACCTTGCCCGCACCACCGTGCAGGCGCGGATCGAACGGCTGGAAGCCACCGGCGTGATCACCGGCTATACGCTCAAGTCTTCCGCCGACGCCCGGCCGCCTCTGCAGGCGACGGTTCTGATGTCGATCGAGCCGCGCTCTGGCCCTGAGGTGCTGGCGCGGCTGCGCAAGCTGCCGGGGGTGGAAGTGGTGCACACGACCTCCGGCCGGTTTGATCTGCTGGCGCAGGTGGTGGCGCAAAGCACTGCGGAACTGGATGACACCATCGACCGTATCGCCGAAGCGCGCGGAGTGCGGTCCTCGGAAAGCCTGATCCACCTGGCCACCAAGCTGGACCGCACAGGACAGTAACGGTCAGGCCGTTCTCAAATAATCCAGCAGCCAGTCCCTGAACATCTTGGCTGCCGGACGCATGGCGCCCCGGTCGGGGTAGATCAGATGGTAAGCCTCCTGCCCCGGCACTTCGACGTCCGGCAGGCAGCGCACCAGCCCGCTGGCCCGGACCGCCGCATCCGAAGCAGGCGCCCGTGCCAGCGCAATGCCTAATCCTTGCGCAGACAGCTCCGCCGCCATCAACGAATTGTCGGCAAAGAAATAGCGCGCCTGCCCGTGGGACAGCCGCAACTGCTCAAAGACTTGCACCCAGCTGGCGCGGTGGGTGGACACCTCAATCAGCGCGAAGCGGAACAAATCCTGCGGCGCCTGGATTTGCGCCGCGATCTCTGGCGGGGCAACCGGATAAAGCACCTCGCGCTGCAGTTCGTCCCCTTGGGTGCCAAACAGCGACGGGTTGCCAAAGACGATCTGCAGATCGGTGAACTGATTGGCAAAATCCGCCGCCAGGTTGCCGGTGCTGAGCGCCAGGTTGATCTGCGGATGCGCCGCCTGAAACTGCGGCAGCCCGCGCGCCAGCACGCCATGGGCAAACAACAGCACCGACTGCACAAACAGCCGCTGCTCCCGGCTCTCTCCGAAAAGGCCGGTGGTGGCAGTTTCCAGCATCAAAAGCGACTGCTGCACCGAAGGCAGATAGGCCCTGCCCGCCTCCGTCAGCGTCACCGCATGGGCGTGGCGGTGAAACAGCGGCGTGCCCAGCTGCGTCTCCAGCGCCTTCACCTGCTGGCTGACTGCGGCCGCCGACATGTTCAGCTGCGCCGCTGCCCGGGCAAAGCTTTCAGTGCGCGCTGCTGCCTCGAACACGCGCAGCCAGTTGAGTGAGGGAATCCGGGTCGTCATGGCAGCAGGCTAAGCAAAACTTAGCCTAACCGGCAAGACATACCGTGCTGGGTTTTCCTGCCGCCCGCCTAGGGTTTCCGGCAGCATATCCACCACACGAACGAGAGACGCGACATGACAGGTCCCGCCAACAGCCCGCGCCCCAAACGCAAGGTCTGGAACTTCACACCCCCTCTGCCAATCCGGATTGCGCCCTATTGGGACTGGCCGGTAAAGCCGCTGGCCTCGATCAAATACCTGCTGCAAAGCTGGAACCCGCTGGCCCTCCGGGCGCTGCTGTTGGGTTTTGCGATCCTCACCTGGATGTTCTTCACGCCTTCGCTGGACCGCACCGCAGCCTTCAGCTGGGACTGGGTGTTCGAGATCTGGCTGCGCAACTTCTGCATCCTGATGGTGGTTGCGGGCGGCCTGCACCTGGTGCTGTGGAAATTCCGAACGCAGGCGGACGAATACCGCTATGACATGCGCCCGATGATGAAGGGCGCCAAGGTCTTCACCTTCAATAACCAGGTCTGGGACAACATGTTCTGGACCCTTGGCCCGGCGCTCACCTTCTGGACCTTCTGGGAGAGCTTCATCCTCTATGCCTATGCCAACGGGTGGGTCACGATGATCACGCTGGAGAGCAACCCGGTCTGGTTCACGGTCATGACCATCTTCATCCCGATCTGGGCAGGCTTCCACTTCTACTGGCTGCACCGGCTGCTGCATGTCGGCGTGCTCTATACCAGGGTCCACGCCTGGCATCACCGCAACATCAACACCGGCCCCTGGTCCGGTCTGGCAATGCACCCGGTGGAGAGCTTCTTTCTGATGTTCGACACGGTGATCTTCTTCCTGCTGCCCTCGCATCCGGTGCATGCGATCTTCCTGCTGTTCCACCATGGCATCGGCGCCCCGGCATCGCACGCCGGGTTCGAGCATGTGAAATTCGGCAACAAGGCCAAGCTCCTGGTCGGCGATTTCTTTCACCAGCTGCATCACCGGTTTTTCGACTGCAACTATGGCACCTGGGAGACCCCCTGGGACAAATGGTTCAACACGTTCCATGACGGCACCGAAGCGGGCAACGAAATGGTCAAGAAACGCCGCCGCAAAATCTGGAACACGGGCTGACCCTGTCAGCCGGCCAATACGCTATAGGGGAAATCGTGCGCCCGGCCCGTACCGCGGAATGCGCGTCAGCAAGGGCCGGGCGTCTTCAGATGCGGCGCCGCTGCATGGCGCCTGAAAGACCGGTGCGTCCCCCTCGGGTCCGCGGGGCGCACAGTGTAAGAGAAACGCGCCTGCCCGCCGCTGGTTCCATAAAAGTTGAAGGATGCAACGCACAGCAGGCCGCCGCCCCCCCCCCGTTGCCGCTGGGACTTTCCCTTTGCCGCCCCTTTCGGTAAGGGATAGCGCGACCCGAAATTACACGCACGCAGGATCGAGCGCATGGCGATGGAAAAGACATTCAACGCGGCCGAAGCCGAGAGCCGACTTTACAAGGCCTGGGAAGAGGCCGGCTGCTTCAAGGCTGGCGCAAATGCCAAGCCTGAGGCCTCCACATATTGCATCATGATCCCGCCGCCGAACGTCACCGGCGTGCTGCACATGGGCCATGCCTTCAACAACACCCTGCAAGATATCCTGATCCGCTGGAAGCGGATGCAGGGCTACGACACCCTGTGGCAGCCCGGCACCGACCATGCGGGCATCGCCACCCAGATGGTTGTCGAGCGTGAGCTGGCCAAGACCCAGCAGCCTTCGCGCCGCGAGCTGGGCCGCGAGAAGTTCCTGGAGAAGGTCTGGGAATGGAAAGAGAAATCCGGCGGCACCATCGTTGAGCAGCTGAAACGCCTTGGCGCCTCCTGCGACTTCTCCCGCACCGCCTTCACCATGGCGGGCGCGCACGGCGACACCCGCGTGGGCCACGAGAACTCCCCCAACTTCCATGACGCCGTGATCAAGGTGTTCGTGGAGATGTACAACAAGGGCCTGATCTACCGCGGCAAGCGGCTGGTGAACTGGGACCCGCATTTCGAAACCGCGATCTCCGACCTTGAGGTCGAGAACATCGAGGTCGCGGGCCACATGTGGCACTTCAAATACCCGCTCGCGAACGGCGCCACCTACACCTATGTGGAGAAAGACGAAGACGGCAACGTCATCCTTGAGGAAGAACGCGACTATATCTCCATCGCGACCACCCGGCCCGAGACCATGCTGGGTGACGGCGCGGTTGCGGTGCACCCCTCGGATGAGCGCTATGCCCCCATCGTCGGCAAGCTGTGCGAGATCCCGGTCGGCCCCAAAGAGCACCGCCGCCTGATCCCGATCATCACCGACGAATACCCGGACAAGGACTTCGGCTCCGGCGCGGTGAAGATCACCGGCGCGCATGATTTCAACGACTACCAGGTCGCCAAGCGCGGCGGCATCCCGATGTACCGCCTGATGGACACCAGGGGCCAGATGCGCAACGACGGCGCGCCCTATGCCGAGGCTGCGGGTATTGCCATGGCAGTGGCCAGGGGCGAGCAAACCCTGACAGAGAATGAGGCCGACGCCATCAACCTCGTTCCCGACGACCTGCGCGGCCTCGACCGGTTCGAGGCGCGCAAACTGGTGGTGGAGCAGATCACCAGCGAAGGCCTGGCGGTGATGCAGACCGTCACCAAGACCGACCCGGACACCGGCGAAGACGTCCAGGTGCAGGTGCCTTACGTTGAGAACAAGCCGATCATGCAGCCCTTCGGCGACCGCTCCAAGGTGGTGATCGAGCCGATGCTGACCGACCAGTGGTTCGTGGACGCGGAAAAGGTTGTGGGCCCGGCTCTGGATGCGGTGAAGAACGGCGATGTGAAGATCCTGCCGGAGTCGGGTGAGAAGACCTATTACCACTGGCTCGAAAACATCGAACCCTGGTGCATTTCGCGCCAGCTGTGGTGGGGCCATCAGATCCCGGTCTGGTACATCCCCGGCGAGGAGGACTGGTACCCGATCTGTGCCGCAACTGAGCAAGAGGCGCTGGAAAAGGCGCGCCTCCAGTCGGCCGAAGGCACCGAATTCCGCATCGTTGCAGATCAGCACGAAGCGGCGAAGGTTCTGGCCGAACAGGTCAAGCTGATGGATGTGCAGGACGAAGGCGCGATCCGCAGCTTTGACGGGCCGATGCAGGTGCCGATGTTCCGCGACCCGGACGTGCTGGACACCTGGTTCTCCTCCGGCCTCTGGCCGATCGGCACGCTGGGCTGGCCGGACACCACTCCGGAAATGGAGAAGTACTTCCCGACCTCGACCCTGGTCACCGGGCAGGACATCCTGTTCTTCTGGGTCGCCCGGATGATGATGATGCAGCTGGCAGTTCTGGACGAAAACCTGCCGGTCAAGAAACGCATCCCCTTCGACACCGTCTACCTGCATGGCCTGGTCCGCGACGCCAAGGGCAAGAAGATGTCAAAATCCACCGGCAACGTGGTCGACCCCCTGGAGATCATCGAGGAATTCGGCGCCGACGCGCTGCGCTTCTCCTCCGCCGCGATGGCGGCGCTTGGCGGCGTGCTGAAGCTGGATATGGAGCGGCTCAAGGGCTACCGGAACTTTGGCACCAAGCTGTGGAATGCGGTGAACTTTGCCCACTTCAACAACGTCTATGACCCGAACGTCCCTGCCTACGCCTGCCCAGACGCGCAGACGGCCGTGAACCAGTGGATCATCGGTGAAACCGCCAAGGTGCGGGTTGAGGTGGACGCCGCCCTTGAGGCGTTCCGCTTCAACGATGCGGCCAACGCGCTTTATGCCTTTGTCTGGGGCAAGGTCTGCGACTGGTATATTGAGCTGTCGAAGCCGCTGTTCGGCTCCGAGGATGAGGCGGTGATCGCCGAAACCCGCCAGACGCTGGGCTGGGTGCTGGATCAGTGCATGATCCTCTTGCACCCGATCATGCCCTTCATCACCGAGGAGCTGTGGGGCAACACTGCCAAGCGTTCGAACATGCTGGTGCATGAAGACTGGCCGGCCTACGGCGCCGAGCTGGTCAACCCGCAAGCGGATGCCGAAATGAACTGGGTGATCACCGCGATCGAGAACATCCGTTCGACCCGCGCGCAGATGCATGTGCCGGCCGGTGCGAAGATCCCGATGGTGGTGACCGAGTTCTCCGATCAGGCCCGCGCGGCCTGGGACAAGAACGAGGCGATGATCAAGAAGCTGGCCCGCATCACCTCGCTGGAACAGGTGGAGAGCTTCCCCAAAGGCTGCGCCTCTGTCGCCGCCCCCGGCGCCTCCTTCGGCCTGCCGCTGGCGGATGTGATCGACGTCGGCGCCGAAAAGGCGCGGCTGGAGAAAACCCTGGGCAAGCTGGCCAAGGAGCTGGGCGGCCTGCGCGGGCGGCTCAACAACCCGAAATTCGCGGCCTCCGCCCCGGAAGAGGTTGTGGCAGAAGCCCGTGAAAACCTTGCCGCGCGCGAAGAGGAAGAAGCCAAGGTCAAGGAAGCGCTGGCGCGCCTGGCCGAGATCGGCTGACCCGGCCCTGCCGCTGCTGCAATCATGATTGCAAGGCGCCCGCCTTGCAGGCGGGCGTTCTGCGTTCCGGCGCGGAGGCTGTGAAGCGAGCGCAATTTCCGGCGGAACGGGGAAATTCTTAACAACCGGCCCATTGTCTTTGCCGCGCTTTTGTTCCAGCCTGCATTTAACCATAAAAAGACGGGAGACTGCAGCCGATGCCCAAAGGATACTGGGTGGCCCATGTGGATGTGGCGGAGATGGAGCGCTACAAGGATTACGTCAGCGCCAACGGTCCCGTTTTTGCCGACTACGGCGCCAAATTCCTGGTGCGCGGCGGCCAGAAGGAAGTGCGCGAAGGGCAGATGAGATCGCGCACGGTGGTGATCGAATTCAAGGATTTCGCAACCGCAAAAGCCTGCTATGATTCAGTGGCCTACCAAGACGCCAAAGCCTTGCGTGATCCGGTGTCCGCCGGTGATATGGAAATCATCGAAGGCTACGGCGAATAATCCCGCGCCCAGCTGCGCAGCTGACTGAGGTCACCGAATGCCCCTGCTCAAGAAATTCTTCCAAGCTTTCCGCCCGTCCGAACCGCCGGCCCTGCCCGATCCGGACGCCGAACTGGCGCTGGGGGCGCTGCTGGTGCGGGTGGCGCAGTCCGACCGCGACTACCAGCTGGAGGAAATCAGCCTGATCGACCGGATTCTGGCCCGGCTTTACCAGCACAACGCGATTGAGGCCGCCAAGGTGCGCGCCACCTGCGAGAAACTGCACGCCGCCGCGCCGGAAACCGACACCTTCGGGCGGCTGATCCGCGAAACCACCGGCCTTGAGGAACGCCTCGCTGCGCTGGACGCCCTGTGGGAAGTGGTTCTGGCCGACGGCAGCGCCCATGAGGGCGAGGTCACCATCGTCGAGGACGCCCGCAAGGCGATGGGGCTGTCCTACGCCGACAGCCAGAAAGCCCGCGAGCGCGCCGAGGAGAAACTCGGCAGCACCGCTGGAGAGCATTGATGTTCAGGGAGCTTCTGCACCGCCTGCTGGAGCCCGCACCTGCCACGCTGGATGACGAAGGCGCGCGGCTGGCACTGACCGCGCTGCTGGTGAGGATTGCCCGCTCTGACCACAATTACTCCGAAGTGGAGAAAGACCGCATCGACCGCATCCTGAAAGCCCGCTACGGGCTGGACACCGGCGGCGCGCTGATCCTGCGCGAACAGGCCGAGGCGATGGAGGCCGAGGCGCCCGACACCGTCCGCTTTACCCGCGCGATCAAGGACGCGGTGGTCTATGAGGACCGCACCGGCGTGATTGAGGCGTTGTGGCAGGTGGCCCTGGCCGACGGCCGCCGCGATGCGAACGAAGACGCGCTCCTGCGGCTCTCCGCCAGCCTGCTGGGAGTATCGGACGTGGACAGCGCCAAGGCGCGCAAACGGGCAGAGGCTGCTTTATGATTGCTCATCTCGGAATGTACGACCGCCCGGAAACCGCTGCGGCGAACGACCGGTTCTGGGCCTCGATCCGCGATCATCTTGGCGGCGGGCCGGACCGGCTGACCCGCGGCGCCGATTTCTGGGAGGTCTGGAAATCCCCTGACCTGCTGCTGTCGCAGACCTGCGGCTGCCCCTACCGCACCCGGCTTTACGGCGAGGTGGAGCTTGTTGGCACCCCGGACTATGGTCTGCCCGGCTGCCCACCTGGCTATTACAACAGCGTTTTTATTGCCCGTCAGGAGGACGCGGGCAAGCCTCTTGCCAGCTTTGCCGGCCGCTGCTTTGCCTATAACGAAGCCCTGTCGCAATCGGGCTGGGCGGCGCCGATGGTGCATCTTCACGACCGCAATGTGCTGCCCGGCGCGCTGGTGGAAACCGGCGGCCATCGGCTGTCTGCCGAAGCTGTTGCCGAAGGCCGCGCCGACTTTGCCGCGCTGGACGCGCTGAGCTGGGAAATGGTCCGTGAATATGACGGTTTTGCCGCCGGGCTGACAGAGATCGAGCGCACCGAGCCAACGCCCGCCCTGCCCTATATCACCGCTCTGGGCAACGACACCAAGCCGCTGTTTTCCGCCATCGAATCCGCCATCCGCGGGCTGGACCCGGACACCCGCGAACGGCTGCATCTGAAAGGCCTGGTGCAGATCGCCCCCAGCGACTACCTGGCGGTGCCCACGCCGCCTGGCCCGGTGCTGACCAGCCAGCGCATCCGCACCGCGGAGCTGACGTAACGGCTCTGTCCGAAATGGAACCGCAACCGGCCATTTCGGCAGCTGCGGTGCCAGCTTATGCGGTTTGAACATTGCATTCGGTCTTTTTTTCGGTCCAATAAGAACGGATTTCCACTCATAGGGACAAAGACACCTTGACCGACACAACGCCCGTTCTGCAAATCCGCGGCCTGCACAAATCCTATGGTGAGCTGGAAGTGATCAAAGGCGTGGACATCACCGCCCACAAGGGCGATGTGGTTTCGCTGATCGGGTCTTCGGGGTCGGGCAAGTCTACCCTTTTGCGCTGCTGCAACCTACTGGAAGACAGCCAGGAAGGCGAGATACTGTTCAAGGGCGAACCTGTGACCTGGTCCGGCCAGGGGCTCAACCGCCGTCCCTCCGACGCCAAGCAGATCCTGCGCATCCGCACCAACCTCAGCATGGTGTTCCAGCAGTTCAACCTGTGGGCCCATATGACCATCCTGCAGAACGTGATGGAGGCGCCGGTCACGGTGCTGGGCCGCGACAAGGCCGAGGTTGAGGAAAAGGCCCGCTATTACCTGGCCAAGGTCGGCATCGGCGACAAATGCGATGTCTACCCCGCCCAGCTGTCCGGTGGCCAGCAGCAGCGTGCTGCGATTGCCCGCGCGCTGTGCATGGAGCCTGAGGCGCTTTTGTTTGACGAACCCACCTCGGCGCTGGATCCGGAGCTGGAACAGGAAGTGATCAAGGTGATCAAGGACCTGGCTGCCGAAGGCCGCACCATGATGATCGTGACCCACGACATGAAAATGGCCGCCGATGTCTCCAGCCACGTCGTCTTTCTGCACCAGGGCCTGATCGAAGAGGAAGGCACCCCCGACGAAGTCTTTGGCGGCACCCGCTCCGAGCGGCTGCGCGCTTTCCTGTCCTCGACGCGCCACGCGCATTGAGCAATAACAAACAAGTCCAATAACCAACCAAAAACGGGAGTATACTCATGAAATCACTGATCCTTGGCACCGCCGCCCTGGCGCTGTCCGCGGGCATGGGCCTGGCGGAAACAGTGCGCCTTGGCACCGAGGGCGCTTATGCGCCGTGGAACTTCGTCAACGACGCAGGCGAAATCGACGGCTTCGAGCGCGAGCTGGGCGACGAGCTGTGCAAGCGTGCCGAGCTGACCTGCGAGTGGGTGAAGAACGACTGGGATTCGATCATTCCGAACCTGGTGTCCGGCAACTACGACACCATCATCGCCGGCATGTCGATCACCGACGAGCGGGACGAGGTCATTGACTTCACCCAGCCCTACACGCCGCCGGACCCGTCCGCCTATGTGGCCCAGTCGGCTGACGTCGACCTGGCATCCGGCGTGATCGCCGCCCAGGCCACCACCATCCAGGCCGCATTCATCGCTGAGCAGGGCTGGACCCTGGTCGAATTCGCCACCCCGGAAGAAACCGTCGCCGCGGTGCGTAATGGCGAAGCTGACGCGGTTCTGGCCGACAAGAGCTTCCTCGACACCGTGGTCGGCGACGATCTGGTGATGCTGGAGAAATCCGAAGCGCTCGGCGGCGGTGTCGGCATGGGCTTCCGGGAATCGGATGCCGAGCTGCGCGGCAAGTTCGATGCGGCCATCCAGTCGATGAAAGACGATGGCTCGCTGAACGAACTGATCGCCAAGTGGGAAGTTTCCTCCCAGTGGTAATCTGATCCTGTTCCAGGATCTGCAGGCCCGCCGCCGCGGCGCGCGGGCCTCATTCATTCTCTTCCGGCAGGCATGCTGCCGGGCACGGCCGGAGAAAGACAGGCACCAACATGTTTTCCTATTGCACGGACCCATCCACGCTTGAGGGGCTGAGCTGGCTCAGCTGCTACCTGACCACGGGCAAGCATTTGAACCTCTATATCTCGGTCGTCGTGGTTCTGGTCCTGCTGGCCATCACCGCCCCGGTTGCGCTGCTGTTCGGATTTGGCGCCGCCAGCGCTGCCCGCTCCAAGTTCCTGCCGCTGCGCTGGTTCGGCAAGGGTTATACCAGCATCGTGCGGGGCGTGCCGGATATTGCCTTCTTCCTGTTTTTCGTCATCGCACTGGACCAGGCGTTCGAATGGATGCGCCACAAGGTGAAATGCCCGGATTGGGATCAGCCGATCCGTCAGGGCATCGACTTTGTGGTTTGCGACGAGGCCAAGCTGCCGCTGTCGACTTCCCCGCAGTGGATGCATGAGACCTACGGCTTCTTCCTGGCGGTTCTGACCTTCTCGATCGTGTTCGGGGCCTTTGCCGCCAATGTCCTTTACGGCGCGATGCGGGCCGTTCCGCGCGCCCAGATCGAAACTGCCGAGGCCTATGGCATGACCACCCGCCAGGCGTTCTGGCGCATTCTGGTGCCGCAGATGTGGGTCTATGCGCTGCCCGGCCTTTCGAACCTGTGGATGGTGCTGATCAAGGCCACACCGCTGCTGTTCCTGCTGGGGGTCGAGGACATCGTTTACTGGGCGCGCGAGCTGGGCGGCACCAAGACCGCGCGCTTCACGGAATACCCGCATCCGAACTGGCACGTCTGGTACTTTGCCGCGCTGCTGGTGTTCTATCTCTGCTTCACCAAAGTGTCCGAAGTGGTTCTGGACCGGACCATGAAGCGGCTGACCAAAGGCCAGGCCACCGCCGGCGGCGAAGCACAAAGAAAGGCAGCGGCATGAGTTGCGTTGAAACCATCCAGGCCTATGCCTTCCGCTCCCTGGGGTTTGGCGAACGGCTGCTGCCGCGTGGCGAATATACCCTGTGCGAGCATTTCACCCTGATCGGCTCCGGCCTGATCTGGAATGTCTACTTCGGCGCGCTGGCGTTGATGACCGGCTTTTTTCTGGCGGTGGCGCTGGCGGTGGGCAAGTCCAGCCCCAACCCGCTGTGGCGCAAACCGGCGGAGTGGTTCATCTTTGTGTTCCGCGGCAGCCCGCTGTTCATTCAGTTCTTTTTTGCCTATGCCTGCTTCCTCAGCCTCAAGAGCGTTTCCAGCTTCTTCGACCCGTTCACCTCGGCCTGGCTGGGCGCGCTGATCGTGCTGTTCTGCAACACCGCCGCCTATTCGGGGGAGATCTTCTATGGCGCGCTGCTGTCGATCCCCAAGGGCGATATCGAGGCGGCGGATGCCTATGGCATGTCCGGCTGGACCCGGTTCCGCCGCATCACCTTCCCGACCATGCTGCGGCTGGCTTGGCCCGCCTACACCAACGAGGCGATCTTCTTGTTCCACGCCACCACGCTGGTGTTCTTCACCGGCTTTCCGGCCTGGCGGCAGCAGGGCGATGCGCTCTATTACGCCAGCTATTTCGCGGACAAGACCTTCAACCCCTTCGTTCCCTATCCGATCCTGGCGTTCTACTTCATCCTGCTGACCCTGGTGATCATCGCCATCTTCGGCACCGTGAACAAACACCTGAACAAGCACCTGCCCCAGGAACGGCGCAAAAAATTTCGCTTGCGTCCTAATCTGATCCGGTAGTATCCATTATTTGATCAAATTCAAAGCTTGGGTGTCTGACAGCAGAATCGTGCGAGTTCATAGGCAAACTACAGGCTGCGCCGGATTATGATCAAAAATATGGACCAGGGGTGATAAGCTGCCCCGGCCCTGCTGCGCACCGTCCGGGTGCGCTGGCGGCCGGCGGCACCCCCGAAACCGTCAGGTGATTGGATGAAGAACTGGCTCAGGAAAAACCCGCATGTGCGCACCATCCGCGTTGCGGCGGCGGACATCAACGGTCAGGCCCGGGGCAAGCGCGTCCCTGCCCGCTTTGCCGACAAGGCTGTCGAGGAAGGCACCCGCTTTCCGCTGTCGGTTCTCAACCTGGACATCTGGGGCGAGGATATTGATGACAGCCCGCTGGTGTTTGAAAGCGGCGACGCCGACGGCGTGCTGAAGCCGACTGAGCGCGGCTTTGTGCCGATGCCCTGGCTGGAATCGCACTCCGCGCTGCTGCCGATCTGGATGTACCGCGAAGACGGCCGCCCCTATGACGGCGACCCGCGCCATGCGTTGCGCGCGGTGGTCGACCGCTACAAGGCGCTGGGGCTGACCCCGGTGGTCGCGGTCGAACTGGAGTTCTTTCTGATCGACGACAGTGGCAAGAACCTGCAGGTGCCGACCTCGCCGCGGTCCGGCAAGCGCCGCAAGGCGGCGGAGACCATGTCGATCCGGGCGCTGGACCAGTTCGACACCTTCTTCACCGACCTCTATGACGCCTGCGAGGATATGGACATCCCCGCCGACACCGCGATTTCCGAGGCGGGCCTGGGCCAGTTTGAGATCAACCTGATGCATGGCCCCGACGCGCTGCGCGCCGCCGATGACGCCTGGCTGTTCAAGATGCTGGTCAAGGGCCTGGCCCGCCGCCACGGCTTTGCTGCCAGCTTCATGGCCAAACCGTACGAAGATTACGCCGGCAACGGCCTGCACACGCATTTTTCGGTGCTGGACCAGGACGGCAACAACATTTTTGACGACGGCGGCCCCAAGGGCACCGATGCGATGCGCCACGCTGTCGGCGGCTGCCTGAAGGCAATGGGCGATTCCACCCTGGTCTTTGCGCCGCACGGCAACAGCTATGACCGGATGGTGCCGGGCGCCCACGCCCCCACCGGCATCTGCTGGGCCTATGAAAACCGCACCGCCGCCATCCGCGTGCCCTCCGGCAGCCCCAAAGCGCGCCGGATCGAGCACCGCTTTGCCGGCGGCGACGTGAACCCCTATCTGATGCTGACCGCCATCCTTGGCGCCGCGCTATATGGCATCGAAAACAAGATCGAGCCCTCGGAGCCGATCACCGGCAATGCCTATGCGCTGGACCTGCCGCAGGTGCCGAACACCTGGCAAAGCGCCATTGACGCGTTCGAAAACTCCGAGATCATCCCGCAGTTCTTCTCAGCCGAGATGATCCGCAACATGGTGCTGACCAAGCGCCAGGAGCTGCATTACATGGAAGAACTCACCCCGGAAGAACGGGTGGAGATCTACCTGGATACGGTCTGACCTGACGGCCACTTGCCCGCCGTCCCGGCGGCGGGCTACCGTCCCGCGCAGCGAACTCCTTCTAACTGGTGACTTATGAAAATCGGCATCCTGCAAACCGGCCACTCCCCCGAAGACCTGTATGAACCGTTCGGCGATTATGACGGCATGTTCCGCGACATGCTGGACGGCAAGGGGTTCCAGTTTCAGACTTGGGCCGTGGTGGACGGCATCTTCCCGGACGGCCCGCAGGACGCCGACGGCTGGCTGATTACCGGGTCCAAGCACGGCGCCTACGAGGTTCACGCCTGGATCCCGCCGCTGGAGGAACTGATCCGCGCCATTCATGCCAGCAAGCAGCCGCTGGCCGGCATCTGCTTTGGCCATCAGATCATCGCCCAGGCGCTTGGCGGCAAGGTCGCCAAGTTCGAGGGCGGCTGGGCTGTGGGCCGCGTCACCTACCAGACGCACAGCGGTCCGCTGACCCTGAACGCCTGGCACCAGGATCAGGTGGTGGAGCTGCCCGAGGGCGCGCAGGTGCTGGGCGGCAATGATTTCTGCCGCAATGGCATCCTGGCCTATGGCGACCACATCATCTCCTGGCAGCCGCACCCCGAATTCCCCAGCCCCTTTGTTGGCGGCCTGATTGAAAAGCGCGGCCGCGGCGTGGTGCCGGACGATCTGCTTGACCGCGCCGCCGCCGATCTGGACGCCCCCGTGGACAATCAAAACATCGCAACCATCCTCGCAGAGTTTTACAGGAAAGAGAGGACCTAATGTCAGCTTGGCTCGACGCCCTTCCCGAAGCAGCAAAAACCTATCTGGAGGGCCGTCGTCTCGACGAAGTTGAATGCGTTATCTCGGACCTTCCCGGTATCGCCCGTGGCAAGGCGGTACCGGCATCGAAATTTGCAAAGACCGATTATTTCCATCTGCCGGACAGCATCTTCTACCAGACCATCACCGGGGACTGGGCCGATGCCGCGGACGAGGACGGCTGGATCGAAAAGGACATGACCCTGAAGCCGGACATGTCCACGGCCACCGCCGCGCCCTGGACCGGCGACTGGACCCTGCAGGTGATCCATGACGCCTATGACCGGAACGACCAGCCGGTCCCCTTCAGCCCGCGAAACGTGCTGAAGCGCGTGGTGCAGCTCTACCGCGACAAAGGCTGGAAGCCGGTTGTGGCGCCGGAAATGGAATTCTTCCTGGTTGCCCGCAACATCGACCCGGCCAAAGAGATCGAGCCGATGATGGGCCGCTCCGGCCGCCCGGCGGCAGCGCGCCAGGCCTACTCGATGACCGCGGTGGACGAGTTCGGTCCCGTCATCGACGACATCTACGACTTTGCGGAGCATCAGGGGTTCGAGATTGACGGCATCACCCAGGAAGGCGGCGCCGGGCAGCTGGAAATCAACCTGCGCCACGGCGACCCGGTCAAGCTGGCGGATGAGGTGTTCTACTTCAAGCGGCTGATCCGCGAGGCGGCGCTGCGGCATGACTGCTTTGCCACTTTCATGGCCAAACCGATCGAAAATGAGCCGGGCTCTGCCATGCACATCCACCATTCGATCCTGGATGTGGAAACCGGCGAGAACATCTTCTCCGGCCCGCAAGGCGGCGAGACGGATGCGTTCTATCACTTCATCGCCGGGCTGCAGAACCACCTGCCCGCGGGCCTGGCGGTGATGGCGCCCTATGTGAACTCCTACCGCCGGTATGTGAAGGACCACGCCGCGCCGATCAATCTGGAATGGGCGCGCGACAACCGCACCACCGGCATCCGCATCCCGCTGTCGGGGCCAGAGGCGCGGCGGGTGGAGAACCGCATCGCCGGCATGGACTGCAACCCCTATCTGGGCATCGCCCTGTCGCTGGCCTGCGGCTACCTCGGCCTGATCAAGGAGGAGCGCCCGCGCAAGCAGTTCAAGGGCGACGCCTATGAGGGCGAAGGCGATATCCCGCAGGTCATGGGCCAGGCGCTGGACCTGTTCGACGAGGCCACCGAGCTGCACGAGGTTCTGGGACCGGAATTCGCCCGTGTGTATTCCATCGTGAAACGCACCGAGTATGAGGAATTCCTGCAGGTGATCTCACCCTGGGAGCGCGAGCATCTGCTGATGAACGTCTAGAAACTCCGGCGCTGCGCCCCGGTGCAGCGCCCGTGCAATTGAGTATTTACGGAAAGATGAAGCGCGGGCGCCCTGATGGCGGGCCTGCGTCTGATGAGGTGCGCGATGGGGATGAACCTGCTCTATTCCAATGACCGCAAGGGCGAGTATCCAAACAGCTGGTATGCGGCAACCGCCATTCCGATGGAGCGGTTTCCCGCCCTTGAAGGGGAGGTGAAGGCGGATGTCTGTATCGTCGGCGGCGGCTATACCGGCCTGTCGGCTGCGCTGCATCTGGCCGAGGCGGGGATGTCCGTTGTGCTGCTGGAAGCGCAGCGCGTCGGCTTTGGCGCCTCAGGCCGCAACGGCGGCCAGCTGGGCAGCGGCCAGCGGATGGATCAGGAGGGGCTGGAGGCGCTGATGGGCGGGCCGGAGGCGCAAAAGCTCTGGCAGCTGGGCGAGGACGCCAAGGACCTGGTCAAATCGCTGATCGCCCGCCACGGCCAGGACTGCCACCTGAAGCCGGGCGTCGCCTGGACCGCCTTCTCTGAAAAGGAAGCGTCGGAGCTGCACGACTATGGCCGCCACTTGCAGGACCGGTACGGCTACAGCAGCATTGAGCTGCTCGGCAAGGACGCCTGCTGGGCCATGTGCCCCTCGCCCGCCTATAAGGGCGGCATCCTGGATCATGGCGCAGCCCATCTGCATCCCTTGAATTATGTCTTCAGCCTGGCCCGCGCGGCCGCTGCCGCCGGGGCCCGGCTCCATGAGGGCAGCGAGGTTCTGGATATTGAGAAAGGCGTAAAGCTGCGCGTGCGCACCGCAAGCGGCAGCGTCACCGCCGATCACCTGATCCTGGCTTGCAACGGCTATCTTGGCGGACTGAACGGCCAGGTGGCTGCGCGGGTCATGCCGATCAACAATTTCGTCGTGGCGACTGAGCCGCTGGGCGAGGACGCCGCCCGGGTGCTGGCCCGCGACGTTGCCGTGGCGGACACCAAGTTCGTGGTCAACTACTTCCGCCTCAGCCATGACAAACGGCTGCTGTTCGGCGGCGGCGAAAGCTATGGCTACCGCTTCCCCTCCGATATCGCCGCCACCGTGCGCAAGCCGATGACGGAGATCTTCCCGCACCTGAAAGATGTGAAGATCGACTACGCCTGGGGCGGCACCCTGGGCATCACCATGAAGCGTATGCCCTACCTGGCGCGGCTGGCGCCCAATGTGCTGACCGCCTCCGGCTATTCCGGCCATGGGGTCGGCACTGCCACCCATGCGGGCCAGCTGATGGCTCAGGCCGTCCAGGGGCAGGCAGAGGGGTTTGACACCATGGCGCGCGTGCCTGCTCCGCGCTTCCCCGGCGGGCCGCGGATGCGCTCGCCGCTGCTGGTGCTGGCGATGACCTGGTTTGCCCTGCGCGACCGGCTGGGGGTCTGACCCCCAGACCTTGGGCCGGTTTCCGCGCAACTTCGCAACAGTTCTGTGAATTTTTGCCGGGCGCGGCAGATTTCGCCGCGTCCCCTCTTGGCACCGGTCAAAGTTAGTTTTACGTTTCCTGAAGAAACAATTCAGGATTTTGAAATATGGCCCTGCCGCCCAACGTTCATGACGCTGAACCCATTCCCGCAGCCGCCCGCGAGGCCATCGACACCCTGATGCAATCCGGCGATCTCTTCCGCTACACCGCGCCCCAGGACGCGCCGGTCACGCTGCTGGAACAGGAATATGCAGAACTGCTGGGCAGCAAATACGCGCTTGCGGTCTCCTCCTGCTCCGCAGCCTTGTTCCTGTCGCTGAAGGCGCTTGGCCTTCCCCGCGATGCGCGCGTGCTAATCCCCGCCTTCACCTTTGCCGCCGTGCCGTCCTCGGTCGTGCATGCCGACTGCGTGCCGGTGCTGTGTGAAGTGGGCGAGAATTACCGCATCGACCTGGGCGATTTCGAGTCCAAGCTGGACGGCGTGCAGGCGGTGATCATCAGCCACATGCGCGGCCATACCTCCGACATGGATGCGATCATGGCGCTGTGCGACGCCCGCGGCATCCCGGTGGTCGAGGACGCGGCCCATTCGCTGGGCACCACTTGGAACGGGCGGAACATCGGCACCATCGGCAAGGTCGGCTGCTTCTCCTTCCAGTCCTACAAGATGGTCAACGCAGGCGAAGGCGGCATCCTGATCACTGACGACGCCGACCTGATTGCCCGCGCTGTGATCATGTCAGGCGCCTATGAGCACAACTGGAAAAAGCACAAGGGCCCGCACGGCGAAAACACCCCGGATCTGGCGCAAGCTTTTTCAAAGTGGCAGAACCAGCTGCCGCTTTATAATCTGCGGATGAGCAACCTGTCCGCCGCCGTGATCCGCCCGCAGCTGCCGGAGCTGGCGCGCCGGGTGCGGGATGGCCTCGCCAACCACGATTACGTGGCGGAGCGGCTGAACGCCTCCCGCTTCTTTGACGTGCCCCAGCCGCTGGGCCCGGAACACCGCGCACCGGATTCGATCCAGTTCAACCTGGTGGGCCTGAGCGGAGACCAGACCCGCACCTTTGCCGCCACCGCAGAGGCCAAGGGCGTCAAGGTGCAGGTCTTTGGCCTGTCCACCGACAACGCCCGCGCCTTCTGGAACTGGCAGTTCCTGCGCGACCTGCCCGAGCTGCCGCAGACCCGCGCCATGCTGATGAAGGCTTGCGACGTGCGCCTGCCGGTGCGCCTGACCCGCGCTGAACTGGACGTGATCGCGGACATCCTGCTGGGGGCGGTCGAAGAAACCATGGGCAAGGCCGCCGCCTGAGACTCAGCCAGGACCTGACAATTGAAGCCCCGGCCCTGCGCCGGGGTTATTCATGATTGCAATCCAGGCTTGTGCCCTTCACCTTGCCACCCATGAAAGCCCCGTCCGAATTCAAGCGGCGCCCGGCCACCGCGCTGGTTGCCATGGCCAACTCTCTGAGCATGGGGGATTCCCTCCCCAAGGGCGACCTGACCCGGATCATCAGCGCGGTTATCTCAGACCGGGCTGAACGGGCCGCCCTGCTTGCCGCTATCCGCGCATCGAATGACCCGGACTGCGGTCTTGCCGTGGCCGACCTGCTGACCGCCTTTGCCACCGAAGCGGCAGAGACAGAAGCCCAAGCCCGCGATGCAGATCAGGTCATCGGCCAATGGGCGCAGCGGCTGGCAGCCGGCGCGCTGCTGGCGAGCTTTGGTGCGGCGATTGCCGGCACGGTGACTGGCGGGCTGGCCTTCGGCCTCACCCTTCTGTCGTTCTCGGGCTTTGTCTTTGCCACCGCCTCCAGAATCGGCGGACGGGTGAACATGCGCCGCCACGCACAGGCACGCGACAGCGCCGACTCCCTGGCCCGCCACGTTTTGGAAGCTGGCAAAATCGGGCCGGACGGGAAGTGATATGGAATTTTCAGCATTCCTCCCCTATATTGACAGTGCAACCGGAGAAACACATGTTTGAAGCCATGGGACTTGAGACTGTCATCGTCAGCACGATCATCGGCGCCTGCGCCCTGTCTTTTGGCGCCAGCGCCTATCTGTTCCTGCGCGCGCGCCCCGCTCCTGAGGCAAAGGATCTCGATCAGATCGTAAAGAACGCCCCGTATCACCGGCTGCACAACGTGCTGAAGGTCGAAGCCGGCTCCTGATCCGCCCCGCCAGACCGCGCAAGAAATAAGCCCCCGCCAAACTGGACCGGGGGCTTTGCTGTCAGTGCGAACCGCTCAGGCTCACTTCATCTTGGACAGCTTTTCCTGCAGCTCCGCCAGCTGCTTTTTGATGTCATCCAGATCCTCGCCGCCGCCGTCGGATTTCTCCTCATCGCGCGCGCCGCCGGTCCAGCCCGCCGTGCCAAAGCCGCTGGTCATCGCCTTCAGGAACGCCTCCTGCTGCGCTTTCACCGCCTCGAACCCTGGTATCTTCGCCATCGGGTTCATCGCGTTCATGTTCTCCATCATCTTCGACTGGCTTTCGCGCAGCATGTCGAATGAGGTCTGCAGGAATTGCGGCATCACCCCGCCGCCGGGCACCATGTAGCTGCGCACCAGATCGTTGAGCACATTCACCGGCAGCACGTTTTCCCCGCGGCTTTCATGCTCCGCGATGATCTGCAGCAGGTATTGGCGGGTCAGGTCATCGCCAGTTTTCAGATCGACGATCTGCACCTCGCGGCCATCCCGGATAAACCCCGCGATATCCTCCAGCGTGACGTAATCGCTGGTCTCGGTATTATACAGCCTGCGGCTGGCATACCGTTTGATCAGCAAGGGTTTGTCCTGTTCTGCCATGTGCTCCCTCCCCGGTCATGACGCATCGCAGCAAAGCCTATGCCACTGCAGAACAAAAGGGAAGCCTCAGCGCAGTTTCCGCAACATTTGTTCCCGCAAGGGCCGCCGGCAGCCTGCCGTATCAACCCTTGACCTGAACCTGGCTTGAGCTTTTACAGATCTGTCCTGCAGCACAAACCGCAGCAGGAGCGCACAGGAAATGAAAATTCTGATTCTCGGCGGCACCGGGTCCATCGGCACTGCCGTCACCCACGAACTGGTCCGCAACGGCCATCATGTCACCGGCCTCAGCCGCTCGGCGGCCTCGGACCGCAATCTGGAGGCAATGGGCGCCCGCCCCCTGCGCGGCGATCTGCGCCGCCCCGGCAGCTGGGTCGGGGAGGTTATCGGCACTGATGCGCTGATCCAGCTGGCCGCCACCTTCGACGACGGCATGGCGCAGGCCGACACCGCCGCCGTTACCGCCATCCTGCGCCAGGCGGCCCTGCGCCCTGAGCCGCTGCGGCTGCTCTACACCGGCGGCTGCTGGCTTTATGGCGCCACCGGCAGCCGGGTTGCGGATGAGGCCAGCCCGATGCGGCCGATCAAACCCTTTGCCTGGATGCAGGAAAACAGCCAAAAGGTGCTGGCGTCCCCTGCCCTCTCTGCCGCGGTCGTGCACCCGGCGATGGTCTACCACGAGGGCGGCGGCGCCTTCTCCCGCTATCTGGAGGCCGCCCGCGACGGCCAACCGTTCGAGATCTGGGGCAGCATCACCACCCGCTGGCCGCTGATCCACCGGGCGGACCTGGCCCGGGCCTACCGGCTTCTGCTGGAGCGGCCGCAGCTCACCGGCCATTTCAATGCCAGTGCCGAAACCGGCGTTCCCGTTTCGGAAATCACTGGTGAAATCGCCCGCCGCCACGGGCATGATGCCAGCTATGTGGTGCGCAGCCTGAAACATGTACTGATCAAATACGGCGCTTGGGCCGAGGGGCCGGCACTGGATCAGCAGATGGCGTCCGGCAGGCTGCGCCGTCTGACCGGCTGGAAAGTGCAGCACTCCAGCTTCCGCACTGCTCATTTTTGACGCTGAAGCGGATCAGGCTGCGCCAGAATCTTCATTTTCTGCATCTAAAGAGCAGCAAAAGATTCTCAATGTGATACAATTAATGTCAGGTCTTTGAGTGCATGGTAGCGGGGAAGATGGCTGACCAAGGGGACAGGCAAAGACAAGCCGCCGTTCTGATCGCAGACGTTGCGGGGTATTCCGCATTGGTTGAGGCGCAGGAAGCCGAAACCATTGCGGCGGTCCGCGATCTTGGCAACCGCATCATCGCCCCGGCTGCCGGGGAGCACGGCGGACGGGTTGTCAAAACAGTGGGTGACGGTTTCCTGATGGAGTTTCGCTCCGCGGTGCCAGCTGTGAAGGCGGCAATGGCTATTTCCGGCAAGGCAGCAGCCAGCCGCAACGGCCCCCGCGGGCTGAGCCTCAGACTGAGGATGGGCATCCACTCAGGCACGGTGTTCCCGTCGGACGATGACCTGCTGGGCAATTGCGTGAATGTTGCCTCCCGCCTGCAAAGCCTCGCTGCGCCGGGAGAAATCTGCCTCTCCGGCACCGTGCATGAACAGGTCCGCGGCAGGGTCGGCGCTGCATTCGACGACTTGGGTCTGCAGCAGGTCCGCAACATTGCCGAACCGGTGCGCATCTACCGCATCGCTGGCAACTCCCTGCCTGCCCTGGATCCTGAAGGCCCCTCGCCGGAGGCATCGGTGGCCGTGCTTCCCTTTGCCAGCGCCTCTCCGGCCAGCACCGAAGCCGAAGACATGGCGCAAACGCTAACTGAGGACATAACGATCGGGCTGTCCCGGTACCGCGCGCTGCGCGTTGTGTCCCGCAATGCGGCGCTGCAGTTCGCCGGCAGCAAAGCCAGCCCCTCAGTGGCGGCAGCCGAGCTGGGCGTGCGGTTTCTGGCTGAAGGAAGCGTCCGGCAGCTGCCCGGGAAGCTGCGTGTCACTGTCACACTTTCAGATGGCGCCAGCGGCCTGTCCCTGTGGAGCGGCCGCTATGACCGGGAAGACTGCACCGATTTTTCACAGCAGGATGCGCTGGCCGCTCAGATCACCCAGACCCTCGCGACGCAGCTTCAGTCCGTTGCAAGCCAAAAATCAGCCATGCGCGCGGCCAAACGCGGCACGCCGACGGGGCGGGAACTGGTAATGCAAGCCAGGTCCCTCATCTTGGATTCCCGCGGCAGGCTCACACAGTGCAGGACACTGTACCAGCAAGCCTGCGATGCCGACTTCGGCAATGCAGCGGCCTATTCCGGGCTGGCGCTGACTTATTTGGTGGAGTGGATGAGCGGCTGGGCCGTGTCAGCGGAATTGACCTTGGACAAGGCCTTTCCGCTGCTGCGCCATGCCGCCCGCATCGACCCGCTCGACAGCGTTGCGCAGCGCAGGCTTGCCGTGATGCATCTGTGCAAGGGAAACTTCACACTGGCAGAGGACCACTTTCAGCGCGCCTTGATGCTGAACCCCAACGACACCGATACCATGGCTTTCCGCGGGCTGTCCCTGATCTATCAGGGCAGGCCGGAAAAGGCACTGGCGGAACTGGACCAGGCCACGGCCCTGAATCCGTTCCACCCGACATATTTCCACTGGTTCCGGGGGCTCGCCCTGTACATGTGCCGGGCCTATGATCCGGCTGTTTCCGAGGTCACCAAGGCGATTGAGCTGTTCCCGGGGTTCCCGGTCCCGCACCGCCATCTGGCCGCCTGCTATGCCCAGCTGGGGAACCGGCCCGCTGCAGCGCGGGAATGCGGGCGCGTTCTGGACCTGGAGCCCGGATTCTCGGTTGCCCGCCTCAGCAAGACGCTGCCCTTTGCCCGGGCACAGGACCTGGAGCATTACTGCGAAGGCCTGCGCCAGGCCGGATTGCCTGAATAACCCCCCCTGAAACGCAAAAGGACAGGCCTTGCGGCCTGCCCTTCTTCACGGTCCGGCTCCGTCAGGGAGGAGAGCGAGGGCCGGATCGCGGACGTGCTTACTTGGCGGTTGCCGAAGCTTTTTTCGCTGCGGTGGTCACTTCGTCAGTGGCCTTTTTCACGGCAGCGGTTGCTTCTTCGGTCATGTCCTTGCCAGCGGCCATCATCAGCTCGACGGTGTCCATCTGAACCTTCTTGGCCACTTCAGCAAAGGCAGCCATGTTTTCAGCAGCCACTTCAGCGGAAGCGGAAGCGAAATCGGTTGCGGCCTTGGCGTAGTCGGCCGGCTCTGCCTTGACCTTGGAAACATCGCCCAGCTTGGAGATGGTTTCTTTGGTCCACTTGTTCGAGATCTCGGCGGATTTGCCGGCAGCGTCCAGCGCAACGGCGGACAGCTTTTCGTTCAGGGCTGCGGTGTTCTTGAACACGTCTTCCATCGCCTTGGTGTCGACCGGGAAGGCGCCCATGAAGTCTTTCATCATCGCGGTGAAGTCTTGGGTCTTTGCCATAGTTCTAATTCCTCAGAAAGCTGCAGCAGGACCATCCTGCGCTCTTAGCATGAGAGGAATATGCGTGCCGCACCGCAGCATTTCAAGGTTTTTTATGCTGCGGTGCAGAAAAAGTTTGTAAATCCCGTGGAATCAACTGTTTGCCTTGACCTTCACATAGGACCCCGGCGCCGGCATCAAAGAGGGGTATCCCGAATCCCCGACCTCGCGGGCGGGAACCTGCTTGCCGGACCGCTTTTTCAGCCAGTCATTCCAGCGCGGCCACCACGAGCCCTCGTGGAACTCCGCGCCTTCCATCCAGGCCTCGCTGTCGCCCTTCAGGTCGTCGTTGGTGTAATGGCCGTACTTCTTCTTGCTGGGCGGGTTGACGATGCCCGCGATATGGCCGGACTGCGACACGATAAAGCCTTTGCTGCGCGACCCCATCTGCTGCACGCCGCGGTAGCAGTCCTTCCAGCGGGCGATGTGGTCGGTTTCGCAGGTGATCGACATCAGCGGCACATCCACGTCCTTGATATGCAGCTTGTGGCCCATCAGCTCGAACCCCTCGCCGACGAATTCATTGTTCTGGCACAGCCCCCGCAGATACTGGATCGCCATCCGACCCGGCAGGTTGGCGCCGTCGCCGTTCCAATAAAGCAGATCAAAGGCGGGCGGCGTTTCGCCCATCATGTAGCTTTTGACAGCCGGACCATAGATCAGGTCCTTGGAGCGCAGGAACGACATGGTCCGCGCGATCACCCACGACCGCAGCAGCCCCTCCTGCTCCACCTGCGCCTCAATACCGTCGACGAAATCGTCCTGCAGGAAGGGGGTGAACTCGCCCTGCTCGCCGAAATCGGTCAAGGTGGTGAAAAATGTTGCCGATTTCACCGATTTGTCGCCGCGCTGTTTCAGCAGCGACAGGGTCAGCCCCAGCGTGGTGCCGGCGATGCAGTAGCCCACTGCATTGACCTGATCGACCCTGCAGACCTCCTTGGCCTTTTCGATCGCGGTCAGGAAGCCCTCCTGAATGTAATCCTCCATCCCGACATCGGCGAGGCTGGCATCGGCGTTGACCCAGGACACCACGAACAGCGTGTAGCCTTGCTCAGTCACCCATTTGATCAGGCTGTTCTGCGCCTTGAGGTCGAGGATGTAAAATTTGTTAATCCAGGGCGGGAACAGCACGATGGGGGTTTCATGCACGGTTTCGGTCACCGGCTTGTACTGGATCAGCTCCATCATCCGGTTGCGGTAGATCACGTCGCCCGGCGTGGTGGCGATATTTCCGCCCAGCTCAAACGCGCTCTCATCTGCCAGCCGCACCACCAGCTCGCCATTGTTGGCCTCCAGGTCGCTGACCAGGTTCTCCAGCCCGTCGACCAGCGACTGGCCTTCGGTTTCCACCGCCTTCTCCAGCGCATCCGGATTGGTGGGCAGGAAATTGGTCGGCGACATCATCTCGATGATCTGATCGGCAAAGTAGCTCAGCCGCTGCCTGTCCTTGCCATCCATCTCGCCGGCACTCTGCACCGCCTTGCGGATCGCTTCGGCGTTGGTCAGGTACTGCTGTTTGACATAGTTGAAGTACGGGCTGCTTTGCCACAGCGGATTCGAAAAACGGCGGTCCTTGGGGCCGCCGTCATCTGTGCTGTCCAATTGTCCGGTCAGAGCTTTCTGCGCCTCGGCGAAATTCAGCACAGATTTACTCCAGAATTCGAGCTGATGCTCCAAAAGCTTGGCAGGATTCTGCATCGCCTCCGTCCAATAGGCGGTTGCTGCACGCGCATAAAGTTCTTGATTCGGACCGTCCAGAGCCGGGTTATGCGGCACTTTCCGGGACATCACCTCGGCCAGGCGCTTGCTCAACTCCTCGACGCGGCTCATATTTTCCTTAAGTTTTTCAAAGCTCTCAGAATTGGACGTTGCGGATACTTCGTCACTAGTTGTCATATAAAGGAATCCCTCATAGGCTTTCTGCTATGCAGAATACTCGTCTGCAAAAGGCAGGGCAAAGCGGCGATTGGTCCGATGTTCCGGATTTTCTGGTCCGATGACGCGGGGACAGAGCCCGTAAGGAGACGCGCATGCGATACATGATGACCTACGACCTGATGGAGACCGTCCGGAACACCAACCAATGGCTGGGCGCCACCGCCCTCTCCATGGCATCTTACCCGGTCTTTTCCGCCTTGCCAAATCCCGCGCTCAGCTGGATGGCCGCGTGGGGCGAGGTGACCGAACGCACTTACCAGCGGATGGTGGTGAAACCCGACTGGGGCATCCGCACCTTCACCTGCGAAGACGGCAAGGACCACTTGGTCGATATCACCACCGTGGTGGAACGCCCCTTTGGCGACCTGATCCATTTCAAGGTCAACGGCCGCGAGGAACAGCCGCGCAAGGTGCTGCTGGTCGCGCCAATGTCCGGCCATTACGCCACCCTCCTGCGGTCCACCGTCAAAAGCTTGATCGTCAACTGCGAAGTCTATGTGACGGACTGGCACAACGCCCGCGACATCCCTGTTTCCGCGGGGAAATTCGATATTGAGGATTACACGCTCTACCTCGTCGATTTCATGCGCGAGCTCGGCCCCGACACCCATGTCGTCGCGGTCTGCCAGCCGGTGCCGCTGACGCTGGCCGCCACCGCATACCTGGCGGAGCGCGAGCCCAAGGCGCAGCCTTCCTCGCTGACCCTGATCGGCGGCCCGGTGGACCCGGACGCCACCCCGACGGAGGTCACCGACTTCGGCCGCCGCGTCACCATGGGCCAGCTGGAGGAGACCATGATCCAGCAGGTCGGGTTCAAATACCCGGGCGTCGGGCGCAAGGTCTATCCCGGCCTGCTGCAGCTCTCCTCCTTCATGTCGATGAATGGCGAGCGCCATACCAAGGCCTTCATGGACCAGATCCAGCGTGTCTCCCGCGGGGAGGCCTCGGACCACGATGCCCACAACCGTTTCTATGATGAATACCTGGCGGTGATGGACATGACCGCTGAATTCTACCTGTCGACGGTGGAGCGGATCTTCAAGAAGCGCGAGATCGCCCGGAACGACTTTACCGTCAACGGCCACAAAGTCGATTTCAGCAAGATCACCGATGTGGCGGTCAAGACCGTCGAAGGCGCCAAGGACGATATCTCCGCCCCCGGGCAATGCGTCGCGGCGCTGGACCTTTGCACCGGCCTGCCGGAAAGCAAGAAGGCCAGTCATGTGGAGCCGGGCGCTGGCCACTACGGCATCTTTGCGGGCCGCAGCTGGCGCGACAACATCCGGCCGCTGGTGATCGACTTCATGAACGCCAACGGTCGCAGCAAACCGGCCCGCAAGCCGGCCAACAAGAACACGGCCGCCTGACGGGATGGTTGCCGGCCTGGCATTCTCCTGCAATTGCGGGACCTTGCGCGGCGAAGTTTCAGCAGCGGGTGTCAAGACCGGCACCCGCGTTGTCTGCTACTGCGCCGACTGCCGCGCCAATGAGCTGTATCACGGCCAGCCGGATCCGGCCCCGGATCCGGTCGATTTGTTCCAGCTGTCGCCCGATACCATCACCATCACCCAAGGGGCAGAGCAGCTGAAGGCGATCCGCCTCGGCCGCCGCGGCCCTTTGCGCTGGTACGCCGCCTGCTGCGGCACGCCGTTTGCCAATACGCTGGCCAAGCCCGGCCTGCCCTTTGCCGGGATGCGCTCTGATGTGTTCGAGGACAAATCCGCGCTTGGCAAGATCCGCGCCCAGGCCTTCCTCCCTGTCCCGGGCAAACAGTCCCGGACCAAAGGCGGCGGTGTCATGGCCTGGGGCATCCTCAGCCGGATGATCACCGCCCGCCTGTCGGGCCGCTGGAAAGAGACGCCATTCTTTGATGCGGAAACCGGCAAACCGGTGGCCGAGCCCGAATTGCTCAGCAAAGCGCAGCGCGCGGCGCTGTATCCTTAGGCAGGTACCGCCAGCCAGTGCAGAAGCGCCCGGTTCACCGCATCGGGCGCCTCCAGCACCGGGAAATGCCCGGCCTCCGGGATGACCTCCAGACGCGCGTGCGGGATCAGCTGTGCCAGCAGCTCCTGCTTGGCCGGCGGCACGATGGTGTCATGCTCCCCCGACAGCACCAACGTTGGCATGTGCACCCGCCGCATCGTGGCCTGCTGGTCGGGCCGCCGCTGCAGGGCGCGCGCCTGCGCCACATACAGCTCCGGCCCCAGTTCCATCCCCATGTGGCAAAACAGGTTATGCACCTCCAGCCGCAAAGGCCCCGGCGCCAGCGCCTCCATCGGCAGCGCCGCGCGCAGGACATCCTCCAGCCGCCCGGCCCGCGCCGCGATGATCTGCGGCTCCCGGTCGGCGGCCTGCTCCGGCGTCTCCGCCAGCGGGCTCGCCCCCATCAGGCACAACCGGCTGATCCGCTCCGGCGCCCGGCGCACCAGCTCCATCGCCAGGATCCCGCCCATCGACAGCCCCGCCAGCGCAAAGCGCGGCGGCAGGTGGCTCAGCATCCGGGCGGCAATCTTCTCCACCGTGTCGCCGCCTGCCAGCGGCAGCACCATCACCGGCATGCTGCCGGAAAAGGTCCTGATCTGAGTGTCAAAGATCCGGCCGTCGCACATCATCCCCGGCAGCAGAACCAAAGGTTCGCGGCTCGGTTGCTGGTCTTGAGGCATATCCTGCCCTCGCGGTTTGCCTGCCACCCGTTGTTCCGACTTTGCGGATAGCCGGCCAGGGGATCAACAAAAACCTCCCGCCGCCAGCGATTTGCCCGACCGCTGCCGCCGCCGCGCCACGCTCAATAACCGTTCCAGCGAAAGGCGCCATTCTCCGCCAGCGGGGAAAACGGGTTGAAGGCGATCTCCCAGATATGCCCGTCCGGGCTGCGGAAATAGCCGTGATGGCCGCCCCAGAACACATCCTGCGCCGGCTTCAGAACCTTGGCGCCTGCGGCTTCTGCGGCCGCCATCAGCTCTGCTACCGCTTCCTTGCTGCGGGTGTTGTGGCTCAGCGTCATGGCACCGGTGCCCAGCTCCCGCTCCTCCAAACCAATATCGGCCGCCAGCGCCGCCAGCGGGTACAGCCCCAAGGTCTGCGAGATCAGGTCAAAGGCGATCACCCCGTCCGGGCTGTCTGCCCGCTGCCAGCCCAACGCCTCATAGAAAGCTGCGGCTTTCTCCATGTCCGGGACGCCCAGCGTTATCAGGCTTATTCTTTGATCCATCTTTCCCCCGCGTTTCAAACTGCGTCCAAAAATGCCGCTGCCCGCGCTGACCGGGCGGCAAAAGCCCACCCTCGGCCGGACCAGCCTGACCGGCGCTGACCGGCGCTGACCGGGACGATGGCGCGGCGTCAGCCCTCGCCCAGAATGTCCAGCACCGCATCTTCGATCATTTTCAGGCAAGGCCCGTCCGAAAACCGGTGATCGGCGTCTTTCACAAGGTTCAGCCGCATGTCCGGGCAGGTGGCGTGCTCCAGCAGCCGCAGCGCAGTATGGGTCGAAACCGCTGTGTCCGCAGTCCCCTGCAGGCAGCGCACCTTGAACGGCAGGAACAGGGGCGTGCGCAGCACCAGCCGCTTGCGCCCGTCTTCGATCATCCGCTTGGAGATGTGGTAGGGCTCCATGTAGTCGCTCGGCAGCTCCACATAGCCGTTGCTCTCCAGCTCCGCTTTCTGCTCCGCAGAGAAATTCGCCCAATAGCCATCCTCGGTGAAATCCGGCGCCGCGGCGATGGTCACCATCCCCTTGATCCGTTCCGGCATCTCGCGCGCCAGCAAAAGCGCCTGCCAGCCGCCCATCGAGGAGCCCACCGGCACGATCTCGCCCTCGGTCAGCTGCTCCACCGCCGCCAACGTGTCCTCATGCCAATCCCCGATGCAGCCTTCCTCGAATGTGCCGGAGCTTTCGCCATGGCCCGAGTAGTCAAACCGCAAAAACGCCTGGCCGCGCGCCTTGGCCCAGGCCTCCAGATGCACCGCCTTGGTGCCCTCCATGTCGGATTTCAGCCCGCCCAGAAACACCACGCACGGCCCCTGCCCTTCGCTCTTGTGATAGGCAATCCGGCGGCCTTGGGCGGTGTCGAGAAACGATGTGGCGGGCATGTCTTTGGTCTCCTGTCCTTTTCCTCAAGATGTGGCACGGCTTTGCCTGCCCTGCAAGCGGCAGCACAGCCTGCTTGCAAGCCCCCCGCCGTCCTCCTTATGGTCCGCCAAAATTTTCCGGGGGACCATGCGCATGTTCAAATTCTTCAAAACCGCCGCGCTGGCCGTTGCCATCCTCGCCGTGGCGCTGGCCACTGCCTGGGCAGCGCTGGCGCTGTGGTACCGGCTGCCCTTCGGCACATTGCCGCGCGCCGCCCTGTCGGGCGGGTTTGCCCTGCTGGGCCTGGCCGTCATGGCCGGGCTGTTCCGCCGACGCGCCTTGCGTGCGCTCACCACATTTGCCCTGGCGCTCGCTGCGGTGATCCTGTGGTGGTCCACCCTCACCCCGCCCGAGGGCGGCAACTGGTCCCCCGATGTTGCCCGCCAGGTCACCGGCGAAGTGGAGGGCGATATCCTCACCCTCACCGATGTCCGCAACTTTACCTGGGAAACGCCTGAAGACTACACGGTGAACTGGGAAACCCGCAGCTACGACCTGACTGCGCTCCAGACCGTGGACCTGTTCATGTCCTACTGGGCAGGGCCGCAGATGGCGCATATGATCGTCAGCTTCGGCTTTGAAAACGGCGGGCAGATCGCCTGGTCGGTCGAGGTGCGCCGCCAGGAGGGCGGCGGCTTCTCCCCCGTTGCCGACCTTTTCAAATCCAACACCCTGGTGCTGATCGCCGCGGATGAGCGCGACCTGGTCGGCACCCGCACCAACGCCCGCGGCGAAGACGTGCAGCTGTTCCGCATCGGCGTCAGCCCCGACACCGGCCGCGCCCTGCTGCTGCGTTATGTGGCGGCCGCCAACAGCCTTGCCGCGCAGCCGCAGTGGTACAATTCGCTCACCACCAATTGCACGACCGTGGTGATGGCGCTGATCCGCACTTTCGCCGCAGAAGTACCGCTGGACTGGCGGGTGCTGGCCAACGGCTACCTGCCGGATTACGCCTGGGAGCAGGGTGTGCTGGACCAAAGCCGCAGCGTCGAAGAGCTGCGCGCTCTCGGCAGCATCACCCCCATCGCCCGGGCGCATGGCCTCACCCCGGACTATTCCGCCGTGATCCGCCAAGGCGT